>JAYUFG010000580.1:0-53963 GCA_043738845.1 Planctomycetaceae bacterium | reverse complement strand
CAACGCCACAAACTCCGCCCCTGAAGTCGTCACGACATTGAAATCCAAACGTAAACCGTTTTACGATTTCACCGTAACCCCTATTCAAAAAACCGCGTCCCCACGCGGCGCGCTACCCCATTGCACCGCCACCAATCAACTCATAAAATTTACCGGCTGGCTCTTTCAGGGAGGGGCCACCGTGTGGATGCGGCGGCTAAGCAGTTGCGACAAATCGGTTAGGCAAATTAGGACAATTGAGATTGCGACCAGCCAGCAGTCGAAATCGAACGTCGTATCGGATAGAATGATGGGCCGTCGCTTCCAGGGTCTCGATCCCGAACGGCTGGCGTTCCTATTTGTTTTTGTTCCCCGCAGTTCCGAGCAGGTGATTATCGTCCATGGGTTTATTTGATCGATTTAAGAAAAGTGCCGAACAGGTCGAAACAGTCGTCCCTAAAACAGTCGTCCCTAAAACAGCCGCGACTAAGGCGGATGCTGCTACAACGGACGCTTCCAAGCCAGACGTGGCGAAAACGCCTGTGTCGGCTGCCCCTGCGCCGCCCGTTGAGGAAGCACCGGTCAAAAAGGGTTTCTTTGGACGCCTTGTCGAAGGTCTGAAAAAGACGAAGCAGCTTCTAAAGACCGACATTCGCGACTTGTTCAAGAGCGAAGGTCGGCTCGTAGACGAGGCATTCATTGAAGAGTTGCGAGAATCGCTCCTCAAAACCGATATGGGTCCGAAAGCAGCGAGCGAACTGGTGGACGAAGTGTTCAACCAGTATCGGGCACGCATCGTTCATCTCGAAGAAATGGTCAACACGATCAAGGTCAAGCTCAAGTCGATCTTGGCCCAAGACGCCGCACCGATTCAATTGGCCGCGACTGGACCGACCGTAATCATGGTCTCGGGCGTGAATGGCTCGGGCAAAACAACGTCGATTGCCAAGCTAACGCAACTTTTTGTCGGTCAGGGAAAAAAGGTTGTACTCGGTGCCGCCGATACGTTTCGCGCAGCCGCCGTCGAGCAATTGGCGATTTGGGCTAATCGTCTCGGGGCAGAGATTGTCCGGGGAGAGTCGGGCAGTGATCCGGCCAGCGTCGCTCATCGCGCCGTCGCGACCGCACTGCAAACCGGAGCGGACGTTTGCATCATCGACACGGCGGGCCGGCTGCAAACGCAGGTCAATTTGATGCAAGAGTTGACCAAAATCCAGCGCGTGATTAGCAAGCAGATTCCCGACGCTCCGCATGAAGTCATTTTGGTTCTCGACGCAACGGCCGGTCAAAATGGTTTAAGCCAAGCGAAAGGTTTTACGGAAGCGGTCAAGTGTACCGGCTTGATCTTGGCGAAGATCGACGGAACGGCCAAGGGAGGCGTAATCGTCCCGATCCGGCAGCAGTTTGGCTTGCCCGTGAAGTACGTTGGGATCGGCGAACAGGCGACCGATTTGGCGTTATTCAATCCCAGCGAGTTTGTGGACGCCCTGTTCGAGGGTTTGACGCCGGAAGTCGCGGCAGTGGCGTCGTGACCAAGTGCAGATGGAAATGGGGCGGGCGTTCTCACCCAAAGTCAGACCTTGCTCTAAAGGAAGGTGATTTTCCACCCCCAAGGCCCGCGATTTTTCGGAAGTTGACTGTCGCGGGACGCTCTGTTACGGTGTTGTGTTCCGGTCGATATTGTCGATTCGTTGATATCTCCGGTCGCTAATTGTTAGATACCTCCGGTCGCTTACGCCTCCGGCTCGCCACTCACTAGACCACCACTCACCACTTACCCTTTTACGACACATGGCTCACGACGTAACTCTCATCACTGGCGACGGAACCGGACCCGAACTCGCGGAGGCCGCACGCAAGTGTATCGACGCCACCGGCGTGAAAATCAATTGGGACGTGCAAGAGGCGGGCGTCGATGTGATGGCCCGCACGGGAACGCCCTTGCCCGACAGCACGCTCGAAAGTGTCCGCCGCACCAAGTGTGCGTTGAAGTCGCCAATCACCACGCCCGTCGGGACCGGCTTTCGCAGCATCAACGTCCATCTGCGTCAGGCACTTGGACTGTACGCCTGTGTGCGGCCGTGTAAACAATACCTGGGCATTCGCTCGTTCTTCAAAGACGTCAAAATTGACTTGGTGATCGTCCGCGAGAACACAGAGGACTTATATGCGGGCGTCGAATTCGAGAAAGGTGCCGCCAACACGCTCGAAATCTATGACCAAATCAATCGCCTTTCGACCGACAAGAAAATCAAGTCGGGCCGCGAAGAAACGGGCATCTCGATCAAGCCGATCAGCGTCAGCGGCAGCGAGCGAATCGTCAAGTACGCCTTTGACTACGCGCGGGCGAACCAGCGGAAGAAAGTCACGTGCGTGCATAAGGCCAACATTATGAAGCACACGGACGGCCTGTGGCTGGCGACGGCCAAGAAGGTCGCCGAGCAATATCCCGACATCGCGTTCGACGAACGGATCGTCGATAACATGTGCATGCAGTTGGTGCAAAAACCAGAGGACTACGACGTCCTCGTGCTGCCGAATTTATATGGCGACATTTTGAGCGACCTCGCGGCGGGAATTGTGGGCGGGTTAGGTGTCGCGCCGGGAGCCAATATCGGGCCGGGTGGTGCCGTGTTTGAAGCGACCCACGGCAGCGCACCGAAGTACAAAGGCCAAAACAAGGTCAACCCGACCGCCGTGATTCTGTCGGGCATGTTGATGCTGCGGCACCTGGGCGAACTCGACGCCAGCAACCGTCTGGAGAAAGCGGTCGCCGACGTGATCCGCGAAGGAAAACATGTAACCTACGACCTGAAACCGAATCGCACCGATCCAACCGCCGTCGGCACCCGGGAAATGGCCGAGGCAATTTGCCGCAAGCTGAATTGAAAACAGCGACCCAGCACTATGTCTGACATTTGTACATAACACTGGTTCGTTCGGTCCAATTTCTCGTTGTGGGGTCAGGCTACGTTGGTTTGGACCTCAAGGGGGTCACAGCGATTAGCCGGTGGTTGAGCGCAGCGACACCACCGGTAACAATCCTCGGTTCGCAAAGCATCTCGGAGGGATGCCAGCGACAGCGCGTCAACGGTCACAACTTCCGCGATTCGCTGCGACCCCGTTGGGGTCGAATGTCGTGGGCGGACCGCTTTCCGGTGGTGACGTTTCGCTCCACCACCGGCTAATTGCTAACATCCCTCCGGGATGAAAAACTTGTGAATAATCGTCAGAACGCTTTGGCACAGCTAAAAATCGGGATGCCACTGTCGAGTGCAATTGGCTCCGCCAGTGTTGTTTGAGCCGCGTTTTTTGGCGGTTCACACTGGAAGAGCCAGTGGCACACCCCGCAAAACGGTACGCGATCTGACGCCCGCAGAGCCAGTGGCACCCCAAGTTTGAGTTGTCACTCAGCAATCGGCCCTCCCCTTCGATACCACCCGCACAACCGATATCGACCTCCTTTACCCTTCGCACTTGCCCGACTGGTAAACCCGTAAGCTATGTTTTCCTGGACGAATTGCGCAATCCGCGTACACGCTTTCCGCGGACGGGTTTGCTCATTCCGAAAAACATGTCACACGGAAACGGACGGGTATCAATATGGCAGCGACCAAGACACCGACCATGCCAGCCAACACCGCTGGTAACAACGAATACGAAACACTCAAGCGGCGAATTCACTCGAAGCTCGTCGATAAGCTCGACCTGACCAAGGTTGGCGATTTGCAAGGCGACGTTCTCCGCCGAGAAATCCGCCTCGTCGTCGAACATCTGTGCGATACGGAAGACACGCTTCTCAATCGGTCCGAACGCGACAAACTGATCGACGAAGTCCTCGACGAGACGTTTGGCCTTGGTCCGTTGGAAATCCTGCTCAAAGACCCGACGATTAGCGATATTCTGATCAACGGACCAAAAAATGTTTACGTGGAACGCAAAGGCCGAATGGAAAAATCGACCGTCACGTTTCGCGACAATCAACACTTGCTGCAAATCATTGACCGAATTGTCTCGCGGGTTGGTCGTCGCGTGGACGAAGTTTGTCCGATGGTGGATGCACGGTTGGCGGACGGTTCGCGTGTAAACGCGATTATTCCTCCGTTGGCTTTGGACGGACCAAGCATGTCAATTCGCCGCTTCGGCTCGAATCCTTTGAAGCTCGAAGACCTGTTGAATTACAAAGCCTTCACGCCCGAAATGGTGATGTTGCTCGAGGGTGCGATCAAGTCGCGACTGAACGTGATTATCTCCGGCGGTACCGGTTCCGGCAAAACGACGCTGCTCAATACACTATCGAGCTTTATTCCGCCGACGGATCGAATCATCACGATTGAGGACGCGGCCGAATTACAATTACAGCAAGATCACGTCGTTCGCTTGGAAACTCGTCCCGCCAATATCGAAGGCAAGGGTGCGATCACCGCGACCGACCTCGTGCGTAATGCCCTGCGAATGCGGCCCGAGCGTGTCATCATCGGCGAGTGCCGCGGTCCGGAAACGCTCGACATGTTGCAAGCCATGAACACGGGCCACGAAGGTTCGATGACGACGCTGCACGCGAATACTCCCCGCGACGCCATTGCCCGTATCGAGACGATGATTTCGATGGCTGGCTTTGAACTTCCGTTAAAAGCCATGCGGTCGCAAATTGCCAGCGGTGTGGACCTGATCATTCAGGCGAATCGTCTGCAAGGCGGCAAACGAAAAATCACGCACATCACGGAAATCGTCGGCATGGAACAAGACACGGTCGTGATGCAAGACATCTTCAAGTACGAGCAAGACGGCGTTGATGACCAAGGTCGAGCGATTGGCAAATTCGTCTCGACCGGAATTCGCCCCACGTTTATGGACCGGCTCGAATCGCACGGCATCCGCCTGCCCGCGAGCGCGTTCCGCCAACGAGTGATGATGGTCGATTGATAGAATTACTGACAAAACAGGCTTCGACTCGACGGTCGGCTAATGACACAACCAATCTGGTCAATGAACTAAGATATTTCCATTGAGTGGCATTTACAGCCTGAAGGGCCGACATTTTTCAACCCAGGGCAACGCCCTGGGAAACGGCCAACAACAACCGAAGAAAGCCCCGACGGGGCGCGATAAATAGTGAAGGCGACGCCCTTTCAGGGCTTTTTTGAGGTGGGGTTTATCCTTACCCAGGGCGTTGCCCTGGGCTGAAAACTTTTCGCCTTACAGGCGAATGAAAACGCCGAACAGTACGTTTAATCCCACAACGAAAAACGGCAAACCCGTTTCCTCAGACAAACTAAATCGACTACGAGTGATTCCCATGACTCCTTTAATGATCTCCCTGCTCGCGTTCGTCGCCGTCGCTGGCTTAGTCGGCGCGGTCGCGCTGTTGTTTCGCACGCCTACCGAATCGAAAATGGAGTCGCGCCTCGTTCAGATCACCACCAAGAACGTGGCCGGTATGACGAAAGAGGGATCCGGAAATTCCGGCGTCTTGGCCCAGACGTTCGACTCAGGTACCGATTTTTTCTCCAAGCTGTTGCAGCGTTTCAGCCGACTCTCACTCTTGTTTGAGCAAGCCGATACGACGCTCACGCCGGCTACGTTCTCCATGATCTCCGCGGGCATGGCTGTGGCGGGAATGGCTGTGCCCGTCGCGTCTGGATTGAGTCCGGTATTTATTCCGGTGTTTGCGATTTGTTCCGCACCGCTGCCTCTGTTGTGGCTTTCCATGCGTCGGAAAAGGCGGCTGAAAAAGTTCGGCGGGCAGTTGCCCGACGCTTTGGAACTCCTGTCACGAGCGTTGCGGGCGGGACACAGTTTGCAGAGCGGTTTTCATCTCGTGGCGGACGAAATGTTAGCCCCGATTGGTACGGAGTTTGGCCGCGTCTTTGAGGAACAAAACCTCGGCATACCGATGGCCGAAGCCCTCGACAACATGACCGAACGAGTTCCCAATCTCGATTTGAAATTTTTCGTCACCGCGATTGTGTTGCAACGTCAGACGGGCGGCGACTTGGCCGAGATTCTCGACAAGATCGGCGAGCTAATTCGTGACCGCTTTCGTATTTGGGGACAGATTCAAGCCCTCACGGGCGAAGGCCGCTTGTCGGGCATCGTGCTCCTCGCCTTGCCGCCGGCGTTGTTCGCTGCTGTTTATCGGTTGAATCCCGAATACGCGACCGCATTGTTCACCGATCCGATGGGCAAGAAAATGTTGATCTTCGGCATTTTCACGCAGCTTCTCGGGGCGGTCGTCATTCGTAAAATCGTTAATATCAAGGTGTAATTGCCGTGAATATCCTGATTGCCAGTGCCGGGTTCGATTTTGAACGACTGTTGCCGTTCGCCTTGTTCGGCGGATTTGCCGCTGGTGCTTTTTTCCTGCTGGAGTTTCTCACCGCGCGAAAACCGCGGGCGGAAGAACGGCTCGAAGTCTTTCGCAATCCGACCGCCCGCAAGAAATCGTCCGCAGCCGACATCGAGAAAAAGGGAGATCTGTTCGGCAAGTTGCTCGAAAAGGCTTCGCCGCTGGGGTCGCCTTTGCAACCTAAGAATGCCAAAGATGCGAACAAGCTGAAAATGGCTTTGTCAGCGGCTGGGTTTCGCGGAGAATCGGCCGCATCGATTTTTCTTGGCGTTAAATTCGCTGGCTTGCTGTTTGGCCTACTCGTCGGCGGTGGTTCCACGTTGATGATGAGCGGCTTCACACAAGAGGCGATGGTTTATGCCTGCGGAATCGCCGCGTTTTGCTTTTACTTGCCCGGCTTGATCGTGTGGTTCATTGCTCGCGGTCGCAAAGAGCAACTCTTTTTGGGTCTACCCGACGCGCTCGATTTGCTTGTCGTCTGCGTCGAGGCCGGTTTAGGTCTAGATCAAGCAATGCGCAAAGTGAGCGACGAAATGAAGCGGACCTATCCCGTGATCGCGGAAGAGTTCGGTCTGTGTAATTTCCAATTGCAAGTCGGCCGAACCCGGACGGACGTGCTGCATGAGTTAGGCTCACGAACGGGGGTGGATGACTTGCGTGCTTTGGCGGCGATCTTGATTCAAGCCGACAAGTTCGGTTCGAGCATCGCCCAGGCATTGCGAGTGCAGAGCGATGCGATGCGTACTCGGCGTCGGCAAATGGCGGAAGAAAAAGCAGCCAAAACAGCGGTGAAGTTGATCTTCCCACTGGTGCTGTTCATCTTCCCCGGCATTTTCATCGTCCTCGTCGGCCCGGCCGCGATCCAGATGGTTCGCGAAATGTTCCCGATGATGGCGGGACAATAAGGATCGGCGCATCGACGACGATGCAGCCGATTTGTGTGTAGCCAACGCCTCCGTGCTGCCCGAACAATATCTCAGATTGCCGCCCAACGAAATTACAATCGGCAATTGGCAATCCGAGTTTCTAAAATCGCCGACGCACCGAGCGATTCGAGCCGCTCCATGATCCCGATCACTTCGCTCTTCTTGACCATCACCCGCACCGCACACCACTGATTGTCCTCTAGTGTGCTGACGGTCGGTGAATTAAAGCCGGGAGTGATTTTCTCCGCCTCCGCCAGCTTGGAACGCGGGACATTGTACTCCAACAGCGAATAACTGCGGGCGATCACGACCCCTTCCAATCGCCGCACGACCCGATCACACATCTCGCCGTGCGACGTTTTTTTATTTTGGATCAGGACAGTTTCATAGCGGCCGATATTTTCCAGAATCCGCAAATGATTCGCCGCGAGGGTGCTGCCCGTCTCGACGAGGTCCACAATGGCATCGGCCACGCCGAGCGCGATCATAATCTCGACCGAACCGGAAAGCGTCACAAGGTGAACGTCGGCTCCCTGTTCCTTCAGGTACTTTTTCGTCACGTTCGGAAAACTGGTGGCGATGCGGCAGCCGTGCAAGTCAGCGGGTGACTTGAACTTGCTTTCCTCGGGAACGCAAATCGAAAGGCGACATGACCCCACGCCCAGGTCCAGTCGCGAAACGACATCGACGCAACTTTCGGCGACAAGGTCCGCACCGGTGAGGCCCATATCAATCGCCCCTTCCGCACACAGGACGGGAATGTCCTCCGTGCGCAGAAACGTGACATCGACCGGAAGTTCCTTGCAGCGGGCAAAGAGGCTGCGCTCCTGTCGCCGAAAGCCCAGCCCGGCGTCCTTCATAATCTCAGCGGCCAGTTCAGCGAGCCGGCCTTTGCTGGGAACGCCAATACGAAGTGGATTCATGTGTTTTGAAAGACAAAAAAGTTTGGAGTGTATTCCGTAGGTCAGGCCTGTGGCCTGACAATTTTTGCTGGGCAACAAATTCCATCAATTGTTCGCCAACAAACACCAATGTCAGGCCACAGGCCTGACCTACTTTGGTATTGGCGAAGCACGAGTGAATTAACCATGAATGATGAACGAAACGCAAACCGGCGACAAGGGGCAAATGGTGTAGCGACGAATCGACACTCCCTGTCACAACCGCGTCATCAGTGCCTCAAAAAGCCTTTTCTGAGCGGTAGCAGGCGGCAATGGCTCATGTTAAAATTGCCAGCATAACATTTCCTTCCGCCGAGAAATCCGCATGTCCACCACCACCGCGAATCCGACCTCCGACCCTTCCTGTACGCTCGAATTACAGCCGGGATTGAAACTTTATCTGCAAAGCAAACAACAACTGGGCGCGGCGAAGTATGTCGTCAACGAAATTTTCACGCAGCGGCGTTATGCTCGACCCGGTTTTGAAATCAAACCGACCGACAACGTCGTGGACGTCGGTGCCAACATCGGCGTCTTCTCATTGTGGGCGGCGACCCAAGCGACGCAGGGAAAAGTCCTGGCCATCGAGCCGACGAGCGTGATGGACGTGCTGCAAATGAACTTGGAAAAAAACGGGTTGAAAAACGTCGTGCCCATTCGCGAGGCGGCAGGCATCGACGGTCAGGAATGGGAGTTCACTACCTATCCCGGCTTCAATATCGTCAACCATCGTTCAGCCTGGAAGCCGAAACTGTTCACGCGGTTCGTGATTAAGCTGCTCTTTTGGAAATATCAATCGCAACCGATCATTGAAAAGGTGCATGTGAAATCGCTCGAGCGAATCCTCGACGAGAACCATATCGACAAGGTGAACTATTTCAAGATCGACTGTGAAGGGGGCGAGTACGAGATTTTTCGCAATCTTTCCACGAAGGGTTTTGACCGCCTCGACAAAATCGTGATGGAATTTCACGAATACTCGCCCGGCCAGGACCACCGTGAACTCGTCAAGCTTCTTCGAGATCATGGCTTCGAGATGACGATTCACAAAAACTTTTTGGAATATCATTTCATGAAGTACGGCGTCCTGTGGGCCAAGCGACCCGGGACGTGAGCATTTTCCGTTTTTTGATTCAGCGGACGGTTCGAGGACGGCCCAATGGCACAATCGGGACGAGTCGAAGGATTGTACCTTACTCATAGCAAGGGTGAGCCGCTCGTGTCGATGGAGTGCGTTACCGCAGAGGCGGAAAAAGGAATCGTGGGTGACCGCTATCATCTCGGCACCGGCTTTTATTCCAATCAAAATGGATGGGGCGCATCGGTCACGCTGATCGAAAGTGAAGCCATCTCCGCAATTAACGCGGGCCATCGCGCCGAGTATACCGGTGCGATGCTGCGACGAAATATCGTGACCTCAAACGTCCGGCTGGAATCGCTTATCGGACGTGAATTTCAATGTGGAGCCGCCGTCCTACGCGGCCTCAAACCCTATCCACCTTGCGCTCACTTAGCCCTTCTCCTCGGTCGCCGGGAGATTCTAAAGTATTTGGCATACTGTGGTGGAATTGGGGCAGAGGTCATATCGAGTGGCGCGATCTGGGTCGATGATCTGATTGTTGTTACCTAAACCGGCCGCGATCAGGGCATCGAACGAGTAACGCGTAGGGTATGCACCAGTGCATACCAAGAATTTCCGCAACGCCAAACCAAGGTACGCATAGATGCGTACCTTACCACTTGTACAAGCGGCGTCTCGCCGCCTATGTGACGTGGCGAGACGCCGCGTGTACAAGTTGCGTACCCTTCGACTGCGACCGACCACCTCACTCCCTAAAAGTAGTCATCAAGGACCGCCCCGTCAAAAGCGGCCTGTCTTCAAGCAGCACTTCTTAAATCGCTTCTGCGACCCACAGGGGCAGAGGTCATTCCGTCCCAGCTTTTCTTCCAGCAGTTTATCGCCGTGGACGATGCGGACTCCCCGTTTCACTTGGCGTTCCGACGGGAACCCTTTGCGGCGTTTGCTCATCGGCTCGAAAAAAGTCGTGTTGTTGGTTGTTGCGTTGGTCGTGTGGCTGGCCCATGTTTCACCGTCCTTTCAATCTCGATGGTCGCGACATGCCCCGTCCACCGAGACAATCGGAGGAAAAAAAGGTTCGGATGAGGGCGGAACCGATTCGAAATCGTTGCTTTTTCCAACCTTTACGGCGATGATTATCGGATGGTCAGCGATCACGTGGAATCGTCTACGGTCACCATTTTCACCATTCGTGTGGGTCTCTCATGCGGCTCTTAATCCGCTGTCCGAAATGTTTGCGACAATACGATGTCACCGGTCGGACGATCGGCACGCCATTTCGTTGCCAGTGTGGTCGCAACATAATGATCGAAGCACCGCCGGGGCACGACGCGGCGGTCGTGCGATGTTCGTCGTGCGGTGCGCCCCGTTCGGAGGGAGCGAGCAATTGTGCCTATTGCCATTCTGATTTTACGCTGCATGATCGCGATCTCGATTCGGTTTGTCCTGCCTGTTTCGCCCGAGTGAGCAGCACCGCGAAGTTTTGTCATCACTGCGGAACGGCCTTGTTGACCGAATCGAGCCAGACAAACACGTCCCCCCTACACTGTCCCGTCTGTATGAATCATCAGCAGTTAGAGAGCCGCCCACTGGGGAGCGTGAATTCGCTGCAATGCGAAACGTGCGGTGGCCAATGGCTGACGGTCGAAGCCTTTGGCATCGTGGCGACAAAGGCGGAAACCGCCGCCGCCGGGAGTACGCCGCTCGTGTTTCCCGTGCGTGCCCGGCCCGCCGAGCAGGATTTGCCAACCCGCCGCACCGGTCGCTATCGCCCCTGTCCCATCTGTTACGATTTAATGGTCCCGAAAAACTTCGGCCAGCGGAGCGGCGTGATCATCGATTGGTGCCGCGACCACGGTGTCTGGTTTGATGAGGACGAACTGTCGCGGATTGTCGATTGGATTCGGTCCGGTGCGTGGGCAAATCTGAAGAAGGAAAAAGTCCTCGAGATTGCCCAGGCCAAACAGACTCTTCGTCATGAAACCATCGGGGGAAACGCTCTCATATTCCCCGCAAAAGATCGCGACAACGTCGATCTGGCTATCGACATTGCGGAGGCGACCTTCAACGTGACCCTGGGACTAATGGATATTTTCTCGGCGATTGGGTGATGTTCGACTTTTAGTCGATGGGATCCGCTTACCAATTACGACGTTCCAATCAACGTTGTCGAATCTGAATCTGTAGTGGTCATAAATAGGGCGAAAACAACCGTGCTAATCCGTCGCGGAGGCGCACGAACAGATTGCGGCGTTGGGTGTCGCTAAGCGTGATGGGGCGGGATTTGTGTATCGTCGCCAGGAGTTCCGCTTCCAATTTCTCTGCCAACTCGCGGTGATAGCACTCCAAATTGAACTCGAAGTTCAATCGCAAACTACGAGGATCCCAATTGCCCGACCCCAACAAAACCCAGGCCCCATCGACGATCATCAACTTGCTATGATCGAACGGCGGCGGAGCGTACCACACGCGACAGCCGTTCTCCAGCACCTGCCACAGTTGAGCCATGCACGCCCACTTCACCAATGACAAATTATTTTCCTCCGGCAAAATAATATCGACTTCAACGCCTCGCATCGCCGCGACATTTAAGGCCGTGATCAAGGCGGCGTCGGGTAAAAAGTAGGGCGTCTGAATCGTGACCCTCCGCCGGGCACACGCCAGCGCACCGAGGAGCGTCATCCGCAGCTTGTCGAAATCCTCGTCTGGCCCGTCCACGATACCCCGCGCGAGAACGTCTCCCGCCGGTTCGAGCGGTGGAAACCATTTCGTTCCTTGCAAGACTTCTTCGGTGGCAAAGGTCCAATCGTCAGCGAAGACCTGCTGCATTTGACCGACGACCGGTCCTTGCATCCGAAAGTGCAGATCGCGGAAGGGACCGCCACGGATATTCATTCCGCCGGTAAAGCCGACTCGCCCGTCGGCGACCATGATCTTGCGATGATTGCGAAGATTCGAATAGGGCAACGACAAAGGGACCAGCGACGGCAGAAAGCGGACGACCTTCACGCCGACCTCTTCCAGTGCGCCATCGACCGTTGGCAAATGGTATCGGGCACCGATGTCATCGACGAGGACGCGCACTTGTACGCCCCGCTTGACCGCGCGACCCAAGGCTGCCACGAACAATCGGCCGGTGTCGTCGTTGTCGAAAATGTAAGTGGCGAGCGTCAACGAAACCTTCGTTTGCTCAATCGCGTCGAGCATGGTGGGATAAGCAATCTCCGCACCGTCCAGCGGTTCAATCCGGTTGCCGCTGAGGAGCGGATGACGGGTGACACAGTGCATGAAGTCGGCCAGATTGCGAATCTGCTCGCCCGACGGCAGAAGCTGTCGATCCAGTTCGGCCGGGTCGCAGGCACAAGAGAGCGTTTGACGTTCCGAAGGAGATTGTCGCCCGATCAGTCGGGCCGCTCGACGATGAATTCGATTGATACCGAGCCAGATGTAAAGCGCGAAGCCGACGACGGGGACCAGCCAGATGATCGCGACCCAACCAATCGCCGCCCGTATGTCGCGCTTGTTCAAAATCGCGTGACCCGTCGCGACGATGTCGATCACGAGCGCGACAAAGGCGACGAGGTGCGGCCAGAAGTCGGCGAGGTCGGACCAGGTGATTGCGGCGAGGGTCATGGGGGAAATGATGAATGAAAACACTCGACATAAAGCCGCGACCGTTGGTCGGGGAGTAGAACGAGTGGGGGCAGTGAACAGGGAACAATGAAATCGTTTTTCACCAAACCGATGTGTTGACGTGGCTGAATAACTATCTTACCAAAGAATGACGCCCCTATCGCCAGAAGAAAGCCACGAGCCTACGAACCGATGCGCATAAAAAAAGCCCACGACAGATCGTCATGGGCTTTTTCGATGACTTCTCGACGGCAGAGACTAATCATGGGACGCAATATTTGCGTCCCACGGCTTAGGCCATGTCCTTCAGGTTTTTGAGGGCACGAACCTTGATCTTCGTGCTCGCCGCTTTGGCGGCCACGTCCATCAGTTCGCCGGGCTTGAACGGGTTGGGGACGCCCTTACGCGCTGGCTTGGCGGGCACTTTCCGCTTCTCGATCTTGACCAGACCGGGGATGGCGAACATGCCCGACCCACGGTTGCTCAGTGCCTTTTTGATTTCGGCGACCAAAGCGTCCATGACGGCACCGACCTGTTGCTTTTTCAAGCCGGTCGCTTCGCCGATGGCGGTGTAAACTTCGGTTTTGGACGGTGCTTTCTTCGCTGGTTGCTTCGACATACTCTCGTGTCCCTCCTTGAGGTTGCTCGGGATAAGAAAAAAACTTGGGTTAGGTAAGTTGCGACAAAACTCGGCAATTGATGACGTCCGTGAAGCTCGACACGGTTAGCGAACTGGTGAATTAAAGTCGGTTAGCCGAATTTTGCAACCCTCTAAGGCGATATTTCTCGGTTTTTCTCCAAGTTTTCTAAAAAAATCCCCATTTTCATCGGGTTTTAGGCAGATTTTCCCATCGTGACGCCCGATTCCGCACGTTTGACCCGACCCCATCTTCTGCGGAAGGCCACTTCAAAACCGCCAAAATCAGCTTGACAGTCTGACGAAATACCCCCTTCTCAAAACTCCGCTCGCAAAAAAGTCGCCGCTGTTTCCCACTGCTCCGCCGCCGCTGAAAAATCAGCCCGCATCGCCCGAATCGTCTTCGGCGTGAAAATGTTCGGCGGAGTTTTCGCCAATGGATTCAACGGAATCTGCACGCTCGGACCGTTCGCCAATTGCTCCTCAATCGCCGGAGCAAGCAGGTAATCGACCAGCCTGCGAGCTGCCTCGGGATGAGGACATCCCTTCATAATGGCCAATGTGTTCGGAATGAACAACGTCCCGATCCCATCAACATCTTGGTCGGGATAAACAATCGCCACTGGTCGGCCTGCGGCGATCTCTTCGGCTGCATCGTCCGTGTCGGTCAGACCAAACGCAATCTCGCCCGACGAGACAGCCCGCGCGACTTGCTTGTTGCCGGGAAACACCTGGGCGTCATTCGCTTTGACTTGGCGAAAAAAATCCTTCGCCCGTTCATCGCCCCAAGCGGCAAAGAGACAGGCCGTATGAGTCGCGGTCGTTCCAAACAGCGGCTTGGCAAGTCCACACTTTCCCCGCCAATGTTCGTTCGCCAGATCGCGAATCGAGCTTGGCCGTTCTCCTTCCGCGAGCAATTGCGTATTCACCGCAAGCACCCGCGCGCGAGCCGCAAAGCCATGCCACGTTCCATTGGGCGAGCGAAATTCGGCGGGAAACGATTCGCCCGTTGGCGAACGATAAACATCGAGCAAACCGAGTTTCTCCAGCCGCAGCGTGTGCAGAATCTCGTTGTTCCAAAACAGATCGCAGCGGGGGCGATTCGCTTCGGCGATTAAAGCCTGCGTTAGACCAACCGTTTTATTGGCTTCGACATCGAATTTTGCGCGAATGGCGACTTTTTGTTCGCGTTCGTACTTTTGCAAGATCGGTTCGGCAAATTCCGAATCGAGCGCGCTATACACGACGACCGCTAGCTCCTGCTCACTGGCCGACCAACAGCCAGGGCAAAAAACGAGTGCGAGTCCTACGAGCCAGATGTTTTGAGCCATGTTGTGCGAGCCTCGGCCGAATTAGAGTGAACCTGTCGTTGAATTATGGTAACAGGATCGCGAAGTTTTGTCGCTGTAATGGGCCGCGAAGTCAACCCTTGATCCAGATCGCGGTTCTTGGATTAGGAAATGGTCTCGTTGGACTTCCTGGTTTCACAATGGTCCGTTAGCCGAACGAGTGAAAACTCTTTGCTGATGCGCTCGGTGGGTGCCGTGATGTTCGTCGAACGACATAAACGCCAATCGCTGCCAATCCGGCCAGGCCCACCTCGATCAGCCCCTGCCCAAGCAGCGGCCATTTTCCTCCAGCGAGACTTCGGTCCTCATTGGCCAGGACAAAATCAAAATAACCGTTGAACATTTCATCGGTCGTCAATTTGCCAGCGTGAACGGTCGCAGCGGCGTCGGGATTGTTGGGATTTTTCGTCGTGTTGTCGTAGCGGGCTGTACAACGTAGCGTTGTGCCCGCTGGCAGAAATCGCGGGTCCGACAATGTGTAGCGATGCTGCCAATGGAAATCGTACTGCGGCACATGCAGCAACGTCTCGACCGACCCGTCGGCGAAAATAGCGTCGTATCGAAACGACCGACCGCGCAAGTGCATGTGCGGAAAAAACGAAAGGAGCCGAACATCTTGCTCAAAGGAGAATGACTTTTCGATGATGTGATCCGACTCTCCCGGCTGGATTATCAACGCATCATCATGCAATAACTTGGTCGCCACTTCTTGACGGACTTCACCCGCCTCGACGAATCGAAGTGCCATCCTCGTTTGATCGGTTTGCACCGTTCCATTCGTGATGTAATGCAACACGAACACAAAATGCCACCCGACCGGGACGAGCTTGGCCATCCCTGGAGGAAAGATCGACGGCGACGTTCCCGGTGTATACGTCGCCAAGCAATACGATCCGAGCGATCCTTGCTCGACGAGCGTTCCCTGCGCTCCCGGCGGCGACAAGAAAATCGTGCAGTGGTGCAACGTGGCCCGATTCGTCGGCTGAATTTCGACCGCCGCCACCCAGCGGTCGCGATCAAACTGCGGTTCGACATCAACATACTGATACTCGACGGTGCCCGTCGCTGGAATATGCTGTTCAACTGGAATCTGCACGATGCAATCCGGCGTGCCGATCTCCCACGACGAATTTCCGCGTGCGGATGTTGTGGCGTTGTCTTCTCGCTCTTCAACCCGCCGGGCGTGAATGTCACCCAAGGCCGCACCCGAGTCGCACCACTCAATCAACATTTTCCGCTCACGGTGCGTAAATTTGCGTTCGTTCGCGAAGTGGCCAAAGCGGGGATCGGCGTTCCACGGCGGCATTTGTCGTTGACTTACGACTTCACGAATGGTTTTTGCCCAGGCTTGCGCTTCATCGTAGGTCGTGAGCGAAAACGGCGCGATCTGACCCGCTCGATGACAGTTCACGCAATGTTCCTGAAGAATCGGTGCCACGTGTTCAACGTAATTGATCGGACCCGACACAATCGCTTCTTCGCGGTCAATGAAGCAGCCCTTGGCTTCGGTTTCGGGAACACGGACAGAACGCCCCGCGAGCAAGTCCTCAATCGCCTCGACCAGATCGCGGCGCGTCGGCTGCTGTCGATCCGTCCCCGGCGCACGCTGGTCATCAATACGGCCGTGATACCGAATCGACCGAGTAGTGTCGAGGACAAACACCTCGGGCGAACGGGTCGCTCCGAATTGATCGGCAATTTGATTTCCTTCGTCCTTCAAAAAAAGAACAGAGGATTTCGCTTGCTGGGCAAATTCGGCCACCCGCGAAAATGATTCGTGTCGGTTGCTATTGATCGCAATGACCTGCACGCCCCGTTGAGAATATGTCTTCTCGATGTCGTTGAGAACCGGTGCGGACAACTTGGCCAACGGACAATCAACACCTAGAAAAACAACCGCGATAACGGACGCCCGACAATCGCTCAGTCGAAAACCCCCACCGTGCTGATCGGTTGCGGAGAAATCGCCAATGGTCAAAATGCCGACGGCCGAATCATCACCCTCCGGTTTCTCGGCTGCCAAAAGCTGCCCGGTCGCCACGAGACCGAACACGAACCATGACCTGATAACGATGTGCAATGACATTGGGGTGGGCAAATCGGCGGAAGGAAAGGATTCAAATGGCTATCAACAAATGTACGACGCACCCCAAGTCTGTCGAATCGGTCGTAATGACTACACCACGTGTAGCAATTATTTATGCCACAATTTACTCGAACATTCGGCGACGTTTATGACTTGCAGTCGCTCCGTGAAAGGACGCCTTTGATTGCAGCGCGGCATGCGGGTCATCAATGCCCGCTCTTGAGATAACCTGCGCTCGATTGAAAGTATTTCTTGCGGCGACGGCCTGATTGTTCGGTCAGTTCTGACTGCTGCCGTTGAAGATCGGCTAAGTTCGCCTGACAATAGCGACAGCCGACCGTTTCGATATGTTGCCGCAGATATTCTGCCTGTTCGTCGGGCAAAATTTCCAGCAGTAGGCTTCCCAACTCTTGTCGCGTGGGACAACTGAGCCGTTGCCGTCGCCAGATTTCTCCCAACGTGTGGACCCCCGCGTTCCGCCGACCGTTGATCGCCGCCAGCCGTTCGCACAGCGCATGATCGTTCCGGACCGCCTCTTCAATCACCGTCATCTGCTCGACCGGCAAGGCTTCGTCGAGATACGCTTCGAGTTCGGCGAGTGTAAATCTCATCGTTAGTTACTTTTCAATTCCGGAAACACGTCCTCCGAAAGTCCCTGTTTACGCAACAACGTATTCAAGCGGGCAATGAACTCGAACTTCCAATTCGCGACTGTTTGCTCGGTTGCGTTGACTTCCTTCGCCACGTCTTTATTCGCCCAACCGCGCACGACTAGCAATTCTAAACAGAGCATTTTTTGCCACTCGCCCCGTTCCCGCCAGCGAGCGATTTGCTCGGATAAGGCGTCGGTCATCGCCGCCGATTCAAGTTCTTTTCGCTCGCCACTGCGAACCAGACTACTCGCGGGCCGCTCTCGCCCCGGCAAGTCCCATTCACTCGTTTGGCTCGAATTCGCCGAAAGAGGCAATGTTGGCCGCCGCCCCTCGCGCCGCAAGTGATCGGTCAATTTGTGCGCGGCGATTGAAAACAGATAGCTTTCCAACGCCCGACGAGGATCGTAGTTGGGTAGGCTCGTCAAAAAGCCGATGAACGTCTCTTGGACGATGTCCTCGCCCGCTGAGCGGTCGCGTAAACGACCCTCAATAAACGCCAACAGCCGCCCCTCGAACCGCGAGATGAGTTCGTTCCAGGCATCATCGTCGCCCGCGCGGACACGTTGCACGAGGAGTTCGTCGGCGGAGAGCATGTGAGGAAACGATGAATGATGAGCGATGAATGAAAAACTTGTACAAGCGGCGTCTCGCCGCTTAATTCACACGGCGTAGGTCAGGCCTGTGGCCTGACACGAGTAGGCTGGCGATTTTGGCTGTCAGTATTCGTCGCCAATGATTTGTCAGGCCACAGGCCTGACCTACGGATTTCAACCGGCAACCAGCATTAAACCGCCGAACACAAGTAGTATGACCGCCCCGACGGCAAGTTTCAATTGCGTCCGACTCTTTCCCTCCGTCACTTGATCGATCTTCAAATAACCGTAGACCAATCCCAAACACGCAAGCAATAACCCGGCCGCGAAGGCCGCCAATTCCAACCGGGGCGTCATCACGAGACTTTGCCAATGCGTTTCGAGCATGTGCCGAGCAGCCGGGGTGAACTCGACGAGTACCCATTGATCGACGACGGGAACTTCTGTGCCGGTCGAGCCGACTTTTCGCTCTTGGGTTTCCGTATAGGTTTCCGAAATCAGGCTGGCTCGCAACTGATTCGCCGAAACTTGCAGCGGACTGTCGATCGGTCGATCAAACGGTCCGAACTGGGTTGTGCAAAAGTCATTGGCCGCCTTAACGACCTGCTGATTCATTCCATTTTGCAATGCCACCGGTGACGATTCCGGCCCGACATGCAGCACGGTTTTCGACGCACTCGTTACACTCGCGGGCGAGATCACCCACGCGGGTCGAGTCTTGGTCTTGGTATCGGGGCTGGTTCGGGTCCAGTGAACACCGACAACCGGCGGTTTATCGTCAGGCGAAAGCGGGATTTCTCCACCGGTTGGCGAAGTGATCATTTTTTCCGGCGGAGGCGGAAGGGTCGTATCTTTGGGATACGGTTGAACCTGGACCACTTCTGGCGGGGGTGGTTGCTCGTGAACCGAAGTACGTGCGAGAAGGATCAGACACAATAGTAAACCAATACCGAGTAATCCCGCAAACATCGCGCCGAAAACTTTTCCCGCCGCGCGTCGCGCGTCCGGCGATGAAGTGATCGCGATCATGGTCGCGACCACGACCAAGAATATAATCGCCAACGGAAATAGCATGATCCAACGAACGCCCATATTCATACCCCCCCCCCTTCCACATCACTCAACGGGCGGTGTCGCGTTTCCGGCGACAGCCAAACGCTCGAAACCTGGATCGCCACAACGGAGGAAACCGCGACTAACACGCCCCACGGATATGGACAGGGCCAAAAGAAATTCAAGACCCACGCCCACAGGATCGGCTTGGCCGTTGCCCAAATCGACAAGCGGCTCGCTCGCAAAGGATTGGCCAACCGCCACCACGCCGGGACGCCCAGCAACAGTGCGAAGTAAACCACGAACGCCGTTCGCGTCGGAAGTCCAGTCGTCGAGTACAACTTATCCCAATAGACAGGATGTGCCGACTCCAAGTGGTCCCACGGCAAGACGACCGAGTTCGGACTGACTTGAAACGCCGAATACAACAGCCAGGCTGCACCGCCAACCGACATCCCGACAATGAACATCGTCACTCGACGGAGCAGGGCTTCGCCTTCGCCCGCTTCCCACAACTTCGCGGGAATCAGCACGGCCCACGCCGAGAGCGTACTCATCATCGCCAGCCACGCATATTGTTGGGCTTCTGGCTCCACTCCGCGAAAGGCAATCACCAACATCGAGCCGACTGCGGAAATGATGGCGGCGACCAACATCGAGCCGGTCAACTCTTGGGTTTTCGTGCGGAGCGGTTTCGTCGCCAAGGCCATCGCGGCCGATGCCCGCCAACGATCTGAACGGCTCTTCGCCGTCGATCTCGCAAATGTCGGTGGCGGCGGAGTCGGCATTCCTGCCGGACGTCCCGGCAGTGGCGGAAAATCGGGTCGCTGCCCTGGGATTGGTTGTCCAGGAATCGGCGGCGGATAGGCTCCGGCTGGATAAACTGCTGGTGGATACATGGATGGCGATTTCTGCGCACCCATAAACAATGCCCGGATTAAACGATAGGCACCGTACACGACGCCCAGAACTAGCAGGACCGGCCCCCAAATCTCAATCGTGACCACAGCGAGAAAAATGCACGGCGCGAGAATCAACACCTTCAGCGGTGTTGGCAAAGTCGAATTCCGCCAAGCATCACCCATCTGTCGCCACGCATCCTGGATCGCCCGCCAGATCGGTTCTTCCTGCGCATGTCGATATTGAGCCGCAATGTTGGCGTGCATCATCGCTTGGGCAACTTGTACTTCCGGACTTGTCTTCCCAGGCATTGGCGGAATCGGCGGTGGAACCGCTTGTGAATTTCGTGACGGGGAAGAGGGGAAAGGGACCGGCGGGACCGTTTGTGAATTTGCTTGCAGCGGAATCTGCAACAGCCGCGCAAACTCCTCAACACTCGCCGGACGCTGGGCCGGGGCTTTCGCCAATGCCTTTTTAACCGCACTGCGATACGGCTCGACGAGGCGGCTCACGTCTGGCTCGGCGGTCAAATGCTTCATCAGCACTTCGCCTAAACTCTCCCCTTCAAACGGAACGTGACCCGTCAGCATTTCATACACAATTACGCCGAGTGCGTAGATGTCGATTTCTTTGCCATAACGACCGTTGGCGATTTCGGGTGCCATGTAATGGACCGTTCCGACACTTTCGGTCTGACCGCTGCGGCGACTGCACGAAATGAACTTGGACAGGCCGTAATCGCCAATCTTGACGGTCCCTTCGTCGGAGAAAATGTTGCCCGGCTTCAAGTCGCGATGGACGATCCCATGATCGTGCAGGTACGCAACGGCGGCAAAAATCCCGCACAGCCAATGTTGAACTTCGTGCGGCGTCATCCCGTTCGGCGAGCGGTGCAGGACATCTTCGAGCGATTCGCCCGAGACATATTCCATCACGACCCACGAGTCATCCTGGGTGTCCCGCTTAATATCGTACAGCGCGATGAGATTGGTGTGTTTGAGATTCAAGCATTGTGTGACGCCGCGAACTTCCACATCGAGATTTCGGCGAACGAGTTTGAGAGCGACTTCTTTGCCAGCGTCGCTCACGGCGTAATAGACTTCGCCGAAACCACCGCGCCCGATTCCCCGCTTGATCGTGAAGCCGTCCAAGGGGCGCGACCCACCGGCGTAGGCGAATTTCATTCCGCCCGATGGCTCGGCAGTTTCGACCGGATTATTGGCGGGAAGAGGCATGGGGGAAATGATGAATTAGGAACGATGAACGATGAACGATGAATGGGAAGCAGTGAACAGTGAACATTCAACATTGAACGGGGAATGTGCTTACGTCGTCATTGTGGCTTGCGTATCGAATTCCTTGTTGAATGTTCACTGTTCAATGTTCGCTGTTTCCTCACACCTTTTCCAAGCTAAACGAAAAATCACTGCCGACTACTTGTGAATTGAATTGTAATTCGCCGCGACCGCCCGATGGTCTTCCGTCGATCATCAAGTTCTGCGGACCACGACAGCGAAGCGTTTCTTCTTGTCGATGCAGCACCACTTCTTGGCTCCAATCGCGACAGACAACATGGCTCGAAGCTTGCGGGCCAAGGATGCACGATTCTGCCAATAATAATATAGCGTCCGCAGCGGGCGTCGTGCGATGACGGCTCACAAAATCGAGTCGAGCCGTGGCACTTAAAGGATGCGGCCGCGAGAATCGCAACTGCACCGACGGACCTAACTCAATCACGCAATGATTCGACAACCAGACCGGCGTCGTTACAAGCTGACCATTCACCCGAACATCTCGCAACGGTTGCAGCAAATAACCCTCGCCATCCCGTCGCACAATCGCATGACGGCGGGACAGGTCGCCCAGGATCGGTACATCGACATCATTGTCGGGCGACGGCTGCCCCAGCACGACTTCGTCTCCGCCACAGACCCAATAACCGCCGACCGCATCAATCCAGAGGAGAAATCGCAAGTGGTTCGTTGGTCGGCTCACGGGAATCTCGAAGCGCGGAAAACGCAGTCGGGGAAAGCGGGTCGGATGATACGAGCTGGGCATCTTCACAGGACCGTTCCATTCTACTTGAGACAAGACCGTAGGTCAGGCCCGTGGCCTGACAAGGAGTGGACATTTCGGTTGAGAGAGCTAAACCGTGCATTGTCAGGCCACAGGCCTGACCTACAGGGGTGGCCCAGATCGGAAATCAACCTGAGCCACCCCGTGTGTCGTGTCCTACTCCGCAGCTTTTTCCACCGAGGCGACCTTTACGGTCGATTGACCAAGATATGCGGCGACTTCGTCCACCACGTTACCCGCATTCGGCGTGTCGAGCGGAATTTGATCCTTGATCGTCTCTTGAGCGTTGAGCATCTTGGCCGAAACGTCGATGCGGCAACGTAGATCAGTAATCAGTTCCTTCACCCGGCTTAGGTGACTATCGTCGAACGAGTATTCGCTCGTCGTTTGAGCAACTTCGACCGCCTTTTGGCGAGCGTCGAGATTTTCGACTTCCACATCCAGCCGACGCTTGGCGGCCAACATCCCTTCGAGCTTTTGCTTCGCAGCGTCGAGACCATTGGTCCGAGCTTGCAGCACTTGCTTGAGACTTGTGACAGTAGCGTCGTTGGTCTTGCAGCGTTCGAGACGATTGCCCAGGTCGCACTTCACTTGCGTGACGGTGAACGTCCGGCCGCCGTAGGTGAATTCGCTCTTGCCCGACGACAGATCGTTTTTCAACCGCGACAAATCGTTTCGGTCCTTGTTGAGGCGGTCGTCGGAGTCTTTGATTTGCTTTTCGAGCCGTTCGACTTCGACCTCTTCTTTGGCAATGACCTGCATATTCTTTTGAATTTCGGGAGCCAGGTCTTTGACCATTTGGCGAGCGCGATCAATTTCAAATTGGACGGGAACGCTGTCCTTGGCGGTGTTTTTGATTTTTCCAACCGCCGTGTTGTAATAGCTGCCGATATCCCGGCCGAAACAGAGCCAACCCAACACCGTGCAACCCAACCCAGCGATAATGAACTTGCGAATCATAACCAGACCCTCCCGTGCGGCGAAAAGTGAAAGTAAACCCGTCCTGGGATAGTTATTCGCCGGGTCTTTAACGATATTGGAGCCTTTGGAAAAATAATTTTGAGAATCTTATCGTCCCCCCTCGTTCGCGCGGCGTCCCACCGCGTCACGGAAGCGGTGGGACGCCGGTTGTACCAGTTCATCGTCACACCTCCTGCGAACGGGCAAGAACGAAAAATAGAAAGCTCTACTTCGCCCGTTTCTGACTCTTGCGAGGTGGTTTCGCAGCGGGTGTGGATTCATCGGTCGGCATGGCGGATGCTTCAGCGGTCGGGTTCGCATTGTTTGGATTAGCGACCGACGAACCGTGTTCATACGTTTCGACCGGGGCGATTGTGGCGGGGTCCGTTTCCGTGCGGCCTGGGACGATCCAGATTTCGCCGAACAGTTGGTTCTGATCGGTGATCACACCATGATTGCGGACCAGTTCCAAAATCGCCAGGAAAATGCCGATGAGTGACGATTTGTGTTGGCCCGGCTGAAACAGGTGCGTAAAGCTCAGCCGGCCTTTGCTGCGTAGTTCGTCAAAAATTCGTTGCATGTGAAGATGAATCGGAGTGTCGTCGTAGACAATACTCGCCGGTTGACTTGTCGCCGACTCGCGCAAGATGCGACCGAACGCGCTCACGAGATCCCACAACTCGACCTCTTGAAACTGTTCTTCCTCGCCGCCCGGCAGTCCTTCGGCCAAGTCGTCGGTGAGGCGAGGAAAACGCTGTTGCCACCGGCGGCTGCGTTCTTCCAGTATACTGGCCGCATCTTTGAATTGCTTGTACTCAAGCAACCGTTGCACGAGTTCCTGACGAGGGTCGTCAATCGTTTCCTCAACCTCTTCATTTCGCGGCAGAACCAGTCGCGACTTGATCTCGAGCAGCGTGCTGGCCATCTCCAAAAAATCGCCGACTGAATTCACGTCCAGTTGCTCCAGCACTTCCAGATGTTGGACGAATTGTTCGGCGATGGGCGCAATCGGCAAATCGAGCACTTCGACTTCGTGCTTGCGGACCAAGTACAGCAATAGGTCCATTGGTCCTCGAAAGATGTCCAACTCGACGCGAAATGTCATGTGCGATCCCGTTCTTGAATGTGCCCGATGACAAAGCCACCCGCCGCGAATTTCGGCAAAATCCCCGGTCCGGAAGGGAATACAATCGTAACCGCACCTTGCTATAATAGAAATATCGCTTTCTGCGGAGGAAACTGCGAATATGATCGAAATCAAACATCGCACGACCGGCGTGGTCCTGTTGCGCATCGACGCGGATACACTCGTCGGCGTGAAACTGATCGCCGCCAAGTTGACTGGCGCGAATTTGGCGGGGCTTGATCTGCACGGCGCAATCCTCAAAAATTGCGACCTGCGTGAGGCCGATCTTCGCAACGCCGACCTGTCCGGTGCGGAAGTGACCGAGGCTTGCCTCTCGCGGGCGACCCTCAATCACGCCAATCTCTCGCGAACCGATTTCTCAAACGCGATGCTGACCGCCGCCGACCTTTCCGGAGCGAAATTGTTTCACGCAAATCTGCGATATGCCAAACTGTCGGGCGCAAACTTGACCGGTGCCGATCTCACGGAAGCCGACTTGAGCATGGCCGACTTGCGGGCAAATTTCACCGACGCCAATTTGACCAAGTGCAATCTCCGCTGCACCGATCTGTCCGGCGCGATTCTCCACGGCGTCAACCTGACCGACGCGAACATGAACGGGGCCAACGTGGCCTGTGCGAAATGGGCCCGGGCGAAAATGCAAAACACCACCGACGCCTTTGGCAACCGCACCTCGACCACACCCGGCCTGCATCACGCCAAAGGCCACTGGTGGCATTTTTGGGGATAGACAGTGCGATAAAATCATCGCCGATGGTTTTGCTACGAGCGGTACAACTTGCTGTCTACGACAGTTTCACCAGCAACCTCAATAAGCTTGCGATAAGCGAGCGTGACGAGACCATGCGGGTCGTGGTCGCGCGACCAAAGCCGGGCACGAAAAATATGCACCAAGCGGACCGGGCCGTCCTGGATTTCGATTTGAAAACTAGGCATTCGCTGTGCCATTTCGGCGCAAAACTTGGAAACGCCTTTGAGCAACGAGCCAATCCATTCGCCCGTCTCTTGGCTGTTATAAACCGTCACCAAATCGTCGATCCGTTCTGCGAAGAAGGGGTCGGGCTTAGCCAGAAATTTGATGCAGTCGCCACTGGCTCGAACGGTATTGAAGGGCGAGCCAAAAGCAACATCCGTTTGGCAAAGTCAGCGTTTGAAGTTACGGGCTGCTTGAAACGAGTTGCAGAATCCAACGGAAGACGGGGGGTGTCAGGATCGCCGGTACAATTAGTCCGCACTCTTTGGCCTGCCCCATACTTCGCCGAGCGACGGCTTGCATCCGGTCATAGGACACCATAATCTCACAGGTGAGCGAACCATCCTTTGGCTCAATCGCCAACAAGGTCAGGTACTGCCGTCGAGAATCTTCTCCTCTTGTGATACCTTGCTGGCTTTGCAAGCTGAATTCAAGACCGTTCATTCGTCCGGCTTTGTTCCTGGAAGACGATTTGCTCCGTCCGACCCACTACGATAGACTGTTTTTCTGATATTTATTCTTTGTTGTTCTATCGAGTCTGCGGAGTGCTGTCCTGTGTTTCACGATCAAATCTGGGCACCCTGGCGGTTGGGATATATCAAGGGAACCGACCGACCTCCCCAAACGCCAGAAGCGGAATTGACGTTTCTGCCGAACGCCGATACTCATTGCTTTCTCTGTCGGGGAATGGTCGATTCGGCCGACCGGCAAAATCTCGTCGTGCATCGTTCGACCCAGACGTTGGTCGTGTTGAACCGTTATCCTTATAACAATGGGCATCTCATGATCGCGCCACAGTTGCACAAGGCGCGACTCGACCAACTCACGCCCGAGGAGCATCTCGACTGCATGGCGATGCTCACGAAAATGTCGAACCTGTTGGAAAAACTTCTTCAGCCGGGCGGTTTTAATGTCGGTTTGAATTTGGGACACGTGGCCGGGGCGGGAGTGCCGGGACATCTGCACTGGCACATAGTTCCCCGCTGGGCTGGAGACAACAGTTTCATGCCCGTTATGGCGGGCGTGCGAGTCATTCCCCAATCGCTCGAGAGTTTATGGGAGGCGATCACAGCAGAGTTGAAGAGCGAGTAGGCAATTCTGAAGAACCCGGGAGTTGATCGACGCCTGGGCGTCGGCTTGGTGGGCAACAAAACGAGTGGAACGCAATACAAAAAACGAAAAACCAATATGCCCCCCGCTGATTCCAATCACGATCTGATCGCTGCCCGTGAAGCGGTGTTGCTTGCGCCGTATGCGATGCACAGTATCGAATCGGCGGGCCGCAAACATGTCGAGCCACAACATTCGTACCGCGGGCCGTATCAGCGCGACCGCGACCGGATTTTGCACAGTGCCGCCTTTCGTCGGTTGAGTTACAAAACGCAAGTCTTCACCGGCGAATTCGGCGATTATCACCGCAGCCGTTTGACCCACACGCTGGAAGCCGCCTCGATTGCTCGCACGCTCGGTCGAGCGTTGCGTCTGAATGAAGACCTGATCGAAGCCCTCGTGCTGATGCACGACATTGGGCATCCACCCTTTGGTCACTCGGGCGAAGATGTGCTCCACGAGTGTTTACAAAACGAAGGGGGCTTTTCGCACAACCGTCAGGCACTGAGAATCGTCGAGGAACTCGAACGACGTTATCCCGATTTTCCAGGCTTGAATCTGTCGCTCGAAGTTTTGGCCGGTCAACAATCCCGCACCGAAAAACTTTCCACCAAGCAACGCCCGCTGCTCGAAGCACAGGTTGTCGATGCAGCCGACAGTATTGCCTACGACACGCACGACGCCGACGATGCCTTGCAACTTGGTTTGTTGACCCTCGATGAACTTTTGGAACTTCCGCTGTGGTGTGAAGCCGCGGGCAGGGTTCTCAATCGCTATTACGATTTGAGCGGTGCGGAATTGCGACGCGCTGTGTTGCACGAACTGATCGATTGGCAAGTCGGCGATTTGCTCACGCGAGCGGAGCAACGTCTTGCGCGGGGCGATATCAAAACCGTCGCCGACGTTCGTCAGGCTGAACCGATCATCACCCCCGACCGAGAGTTGGCGACGAAAAAAATCGAACTCGAAAAATTCTTACACGCCCGCGTTTATCGTCATCCCCGCGTATTGCAAATGCGGACGGAGTGCCAAGGGATGTTGCGGGAAATGTTCCATCGGTTCGTTGGAGAGCCGACCCTGTTGCCGGAGAGTTTTCTGGCTCGCGTGCCGCTGGTGGGTCTGGCTCGCACAGTTGCCGATTATCTGGCCGGCATGACCGACCGTTTTTTACAGCACGAATACGCCCGGTTGTGGAAAACGCCTCGGCTGGATGCGGGTCAGGGTTGACCAGGATTATTGACTATCGTGGATTATTGATTATCGTCCTTAATACCCGCAAAACGGTTTCCCCTCCGCCAACCGCGCGTTAGAATAAGCTCCGCCCATCCAACCACTCTGTTCGCTGTTTTCACTGGGAGAATGCACGCCATGAAAAAGATTGAGGCCATCGTCCGCCATCACAAAGTCGAAGAAATCAAAAAAGCTCTTATCGCGCTCGGCCACCACGGGATGACGATTACCGAGGTCCGCGGGTTCGGTCGCCAAAAAGGTCATTCGGAAACGTATCGCGGGACCGAGTACGCCGTCGATTTCGTCCCCAAGGTCAAAGTCGAGGTCGCCGTTTCCGATTCCAATCTGCCCAAAATTCTGGATGCGATTGTGGCCGCCGCCAACACCGGCAAAATCGGCGATGGCAAAATTTTCGTCACGGCCCTCGTCGATACGGTCCGCATCCGCACCCGAGAAACGGGCGAAAGCGCGTTGTAAACTTCTCGAAGTTCCGCTGTGACTTTATGCGTTCAGTGACACGGAGGTATTCGTGCGGGGCGAATTAAGCCGTCGGCCGCGACGACGAGAAGACGAACAGCATTCAGTATAAATTGCCAGACATTGCAAATCGGCCAAGCTGAAGTGATCGTCATTCGGCTCGGCTTGAAGAACCTTCCGCTTCTTCCTGCCCGGCGCACGATGCAGATGATGTCGAAGGTCGCCGCCGCAGTTTATGTAGCAGAAGAGCAGGACTCAACGATTGAGCGATCCGGTCATCCCATCGCCGTCATGAGTGAATTTCGAGCTTGGTGGCTTAGGTTAAGCAGTTCCTTCACCGTATTCGATTCTGAGTCGGAAATTTCGCTCGCCAGCAGATGACACGCTTCGATCACTCGGCTGGCCTGCCCGTTTTTCGTCAAATACGCGGCCTGTTCAAAAAAATCAGTTCGTGCTTTTTGATCGTCATGCGCATACCATTGGCGTCCGATTCTCACCAATTCATCTTCGTCTGGCGTCGGTAGAGACTCATAATCGGCGGAAAAGCGTTGGACCGAAACGCCAAGTTGTTTGGTCAGAAATCCGGCAATGTGCTTCAAATAGCTTTGCGACTGAGTTCCGGGCGTTTTAACCTTTTGAATCGAGCTGAGAATCGTGCGGAGGACGCCGATCAAGTCATCTTTTGGAGGTTGCCATTCCGTGGCGAAACAATCTCTCCAGCAACGGCGAACATTTTCGATTAGCAGGTCTTCCTCGCAGCCAACTTCGTAATGCACGTCCGAGCCTTCCGGCAACGGCGGCAAAGCCCCGGCTCGCATTTGCCGGATGAGGTTCTCCAGGGCGGCGGAAACGATGTGATCGCATAACTTTCGATCCGACATGACGTAGGTCTGGTAGATGCCGATTTCGGTGTGCATCCAGGTCGGGATGAATTTGTCTTTCTTGTATTTCTCGCCGAGATAGGCCATTGACTCGACCTGTCGGGCCTTGCGCTTTTGTTCAGCCCGCTTCTTTTTGCGTCGCTGTTCCTCGGGGTCTTTCTTCGACATGAGTTAGCTCCTTCCGAAATGGCTGCATTTCTGCACTGTCCGCCGTGACGTAAACACCTGCCGATCATTTTGGCGAAATGTTTCAGTTCCGGCAAGCGAAGATCACCGTGGCTGCGAACGTCCCAAAATATAGTCAGCGGATTGCCAGCCGATTCTGCCCAAGCCTGCCCTAATCGGGTAAAATGTTCGTGGTGCAGAACAAAATCCCAAGCTACGACACCTGACGAGAGGTGCAAACATGGATCGAAATCGAGGTTCGAACGGAAACGGCGATCAAAAGGTCGTAATCGCCTGTACGACCAACGACAAGCGACGGTGGGCTTATTTCCGAGCGGAAAAAAGCCCTCCTAAAAGCACCGACTTGCCGATCTTTCTCAACCGAGCCGTCTTGGACTGGCAAGAGGACAATCCAACCAAACGGGTTCGCACCTCGCTCGGTATCGTTCAGGATGGAATGACGGTAGCCATCCATATCTGGTGGGACGAGGACGTGCTGAGCGAATAATCATGCCCAACCTTTTCGCCGAAATACTCCACGACCCTCCCGAGGAACTCGTTCAGACGATTCTCAGCCGACCGAATCTGCAAATTGAGCGGATCGTGTCCCACGGACAATTTTCGCCAGAAGGTTTTTGGTACGACCAGGATCAACACGAATTCGTCGTGCTGTTGCAAGGGGCGGCCCGATTGAGGATCGAGGACGAAGTTGTGCCGCTGAAACCTGGCGACTTCCTCAACATTCCGGCGCACCAACGTCACCGGGTTGAATGGACCGATCCAGATCAGCCGACGATCTGGCTGGCAATCTTTTATTCGGAATAGCAGTTCTCCCTGGACGGCAACCCTACAAAGTAATTGCGGTGCATGATGAATGTAACGATCCTCGAAGGCGATTTGCTCGATCAACACGTTGACGTAATCGTCAATGCTTGGAACCGCAACATGATTCCGTGGTGGCTGCTGCTTCCGCAGGGTGTGTCGGGTGCCATCAAGCGACGAGGTGGCACCGGCCCGTTCAAGGAACTGCGTAAGCACGGCTCAATCCCGCTGGGAGGAGCCGTGCTGACCTCGGCCGGTCTCCTGCCGTTCCAGGGAATCATCCACGTCGCCGGGATCAACATGCTCTGGCGAGCATCGGAATGGTCAATCCGGTATTCCGTTCGTAACGCACTCGCTCTCGCCCACGAAAAGGGCTTTCAGTCGATTGCTCTCCCGCTGATCGGAGCCGGATCAGGCGGATTCAACCAGGAATCTGCGAGAACGATCATGGAAGGCGAAATGAAATCAATCAATCTGCCCCTGGACGTGAGCATCGTGGTCTATCGACGCAAGTAGACGCCCCTGACCAAGTTGGTTATCTCGGCTCCGATATTTGCCAACGGCACCTGGATGACCTGCGCTCCGACCAAGCGTTATTCTCGATGGTCTTGGACGAGTGTCAACACGCCAACGGAGAGGATGGGGGCGATAGCGTTTGATAGGCGGGGCTGGCGGTCGTGGCCGACCGGCTAAGCGAAGTATAATCGACATTTGTCGGCGTTTTCGTAACGAATCGACCTAGCTTCATCGGGCTTGGCCGACTAAAATTGGGGGATGTTACGTTACTGGACCGCTGGCGAATCGCATGGCAAGGCACTCGTTGCCTTGATCGATGGGTTTCCCGCTGGTGTAAAACTTGAGACCGACTCGATCGACTCCGAACTTCGCCGTCGCCAAGGTGGTTACGGTCGCGGCGGGCGGCAACGCATTGAAACCGATCAGGTCGAAATCCTGTCGGGCGTCTGGCAGATGACGACCCTCGGAAGTCCCATCGCTTTACAGGTCGTCAACAAAGACCACAAGCTCGAAAAGCTGGGCGACCTGGAGCGACCGCGACCGGGACATGGAGACTTGACCGGGGCGATCAAATATCTCGGTTCGATTCGCGGTGTTCTCGAACGGGCCAGTGCGCGAGAGACGACTGTCCGCGTGGCGGCGGGTGCAATCGCCAAGCAACTTTTGCGAGAGTTCGGGATCACGCCGTTTGGTTACGTGGTTGAACTCGGCGGGATCGCCTTGGAACCCAAGCCGGGGACGCTGGAAGAACAAAAAACGATTCGCGACGCAAGCGAAATATATTCACTCAATCCAGACCGCGACGAAGAAGTCAAGCAACTGATCGACGTCTGCGGCAAGGAAGGAGATACGCTCGGCGGCGTGTTGGAGGTTCGCGTCGAGGGCCTGCCGTTTGGGCTGGGGACACACGCACAGTGGGACCGCAAACTCGACGGACGTTTGGCTCAGGCGGTGATGGCGGTGCAAGCGATCAAGGGGGTCGAGATCGGGCTGGGCTTTGAAGCGGCCCGGCGGCGCGGCTCGCAAGTTCACGATCCGATTTTGTTTGATGAGTCGAAACGTGAAACGGCCTGTTTGGGTTATGTGCGGCCGACGAACAATGCCGGGGGACTTGAGGCGGGCATGACCAATGGTCAGCCGCTGGTGGTCCGGGCGGCCATGAAGCCAATCAGCACGCTGCGCAAACCGCTGGCCTCGGTCAATTTGGGAACCAAACAGGCCGAGATGGCCGCCTATGAACGGAGCGACGTCTGTGCCGTTTCCGCAGCGGGCGTAATCGTCGAGGCGGTCGTGGCGTTTGAAGTTGCGGTCGCCTTGATCGAAAAATTCGGAGGCGACAGTTTGATTGAAATGAAAGCACGATACGATTTGTTTTTGAAAATGGCCAGGGAAAGGTGAGGAAACTGGGAACTGGGAACATTCAACAATGAACAAGGAACGGGATGCCTTTTTTGTTCACTGTTGAATGTTCATAGTTCATCGTTTCCTAAACACGGATGTTCCTTCTACACGACCACACTCGCCGCCTCTTGTGCCGCGCCGGATTTTTCTTCGGCTGCGTGGTGCCGACGTTGGCGGTGATTGCTTGGTGTGCTGCGCGACATGCGTCGAGCCGGATGGGCGAGTGTGAACGCGAGTTGGCCAATCGGTTGGGCGTTCTGGCGAAAATCGCCGAGGTCGAGTATCCCCGGCCGGGCGTGGTGCTGTATCGCGGCGTCGAACTGGCAGAGCCGGAAGCGAGCGAACCGTTTTTCAAAGCCCGCGTGATCGAGGTCGGTTACAACCAAGAGACGTTCGTGCTAATCGCCTCTCAGCCGGAGATTCGCGGGGCACAGTGGCCCGCCGTGTGGGAACTTTTGGCGAGACGACTGCGACGGCAAACGTCGGATGCGGAAGTTCCCGTCCGGTTCGTCGCGGCGGAAATGACGTTGCACGGTGAGAAGTCGGCCCAGACGTTCACCGAACTCAGGGCACAGATCGAACCGACCGAACGAGGCAGTGCGCTGCTGGTGAATTTTCGATTGGCGGGCGTCGAGATGCTCGACACGGCCAAAATTCGGATCGAGCGGGATCGCCAGACTTCGCCACCGACGACCAATGTGGAACTGCACACCGGCGGCGGATCACTTCCGTGTGATGTGCTGTGTACGCTGCTGGGCATGAAGAGTGATTCGCTCGGACCAAAGGCAACCTTTCGCGGCTCGTTGTGGGCGAAAGATACGGTCGGCGGTTGGGAGGGAGAACTGAGTGGCCAGTTGGCTCAACTCGATCTGGGGCGACTCGTTACAAATCAGTTTCCGCATCATCTGAGCGGGACAGCGAACGTCACGATTCAAAAAGGGGTCATCAAGCAGGGACGCCTCGAAGAAGCGGAAGGGTCGTTCAAAGCGGGGCCGGGCGTTGTTGGCCGCACGCTGTTGTTCGCTCTGTTTGAGAATTTGCATTGGGAGCCGGGTCGCTTGGCCGAAGAATCGACCGAGCTAAATCCCTATGAGCAATTTGCTTTTTCATTCGTGCTGAGCAAAAAGGGTTTGGTCTTTGGCGGGCAATGTCGCGACGGTCTGCCCGGCGCGATGATCGAAACGCGAAGTGGTCCATTATTGCTGGAGCCGAAAGAACAGCCGCAACCCGTGTTGAATCTCATCCGGGCACTCGTCCCGGCCAGCGAGGTGCAGGTTCCCGCCAGTCACGAAAGCCACTGGCTGTTGGAGCATTTATTGCTCCCGCAACTGGTCGTCCCGGCCGATGCGGAAAGCTCCAATCCGTCGGGTGCGAAGTTGCGAGTGAAGCGAGTACCGTAGGTCAGGTATGGGGTACCTGACCTACATGAGCAAGCCTGTAAGGATCACAAACGTGCAAAGCAAACATTCCATTCTATTGACCGGCCTCGTCGCGTTGACAATTTTCTTGCTGGGCTGTGATAGTTCCAATTTCACGCAAGGACCAACGATTAGTACGGGCCGTGAACTTGATCTGGCGATTGAAGGAAATGGATTTTTTCTGATCAGCGATGATTCTGGGAAAACGGTGCGGACGCTGTACACCCGGACGGGCAATTTTGAGGCCAATGCCGATGGAAATCTGCGGAGGACGACGGATTGTAACGGGCGAATGCTCGCGCCATCCATCACCATTCCGAAAGATGCAAAACAAGTTATCATCGACAGAAAGGGAGATGTCGGGGTGGTGCAGCCAGGCGTCGAACCGGTGTGTATGGTGGGACCGATGCGACTGGCCACTTTTCCGCACCCGAACGCATTGCGGCCGGTTGGTAACGGACTCTTCGCGGAAACGCCCGAGTCCGGACCCCCGATCCTGGGCGAACCTGGCGACAAAGGGTTTGGTGAACTCCGGGTCGGTGTTTTGGAAGGATCTTACGCCGATCCTCGCGAAGAAAAAATTTGGACGCAAATTTGCTGTTGGATAAAGACCGTTTATTAACCGCGCGATTGAGCGTTTCAATCCACGGCCCAACTCAGAACGGACTCGTTTAGATCAAATCCTGCGGACGGTTTCGCTGCTTGGCCTGACGACAGTCTGCGCACACGCCGCTGATAATCAGCCGATGTCCGGTCACGCGAAATTGATGTTCTCGGGCGACGGCGTCGCGGATTTTTTGCACATCTTCGCTGGCGAATTCAATCAGCTTGTCGCAGTCCGTGCAATGCAGATGATCGTGTTGCGGATAACCATAGTCGTGTTCATAAATTGCCCGACCGGCCAGGGTCATAATCCGCAATAGCCCGGAATCGACCAATTCGGAAAGTGTCCGATAGACCGTGGGGCGGCTGACTTTTCTTCCGCCCACACTGCGGGCAAGATCCATCAGCAAGGTCTCGGCGTCGAAGTGCTCGTGGTGGCTGAAGACTTGCTCGACGATGATCCGACGTTGCTGCGTGGTCCGCTTGCCACGACTTTGCAGAAACTCCTCGAACCGTTGCGACGGAGTGAGGGCCGTTTCGACCGTGCCAAGAGAAAAATCGAGCGACATGATGAACACGAAAGCGACGAAAAAACGATGGATAACGACACGACTGCTTGGTAACACCCGCATGGTGTGACTGTGTACCACGGACTTTGCCTTGTGTGCCAGTGTCAACCGCCAAAAACGCCGCCAAAACAGCACCGCCGGTGCCAGTAGTACCCAACAGCGACATCCCTCTTTTTAGCCGTGACAAAGCACTACGTTCTATTGTAACCAACGCGGCCTTTGCCGCAAGAGTTTCGTTTCAAGTACGCGGGACATCCGGCCGTGTTTCGCGGGTACTCTCCGTTTCAGCGGCCCAGGCCCTCTGTGCCAATGAAGAAGGCGAAATGAGTGTTGGTGAAAAGTGTTGAAGAATAATTGAAGAGCAGACATCCAAATCGCGGTCTTAGTTCGACCGCACGACGGCGCGGTTGATTGTTTCCAGCGAATCGACCCGGGGGAATTGCTTCGCGACTTCCGGCGTGTGGGTCACAAGAACCAACGCCACGTTTTCCTCACGACATGTTTCGCGAATCAAGTCGATAATCTGCTGTTGATGACCGGTGTCCACATTCGCCGTCGGCTCATCGGCGAGCAGCAACGAAGGCCGATTGGCCAATGACCGCGCGACGGCGACCCTTTGTTGTTCGCCGACCGACATCATCGTCGGCTTGTGCTGAATGCGATGGCCTAGCCCGACCCGTTCCAAAAGCATTTTCGCGCGGTGGGAATCGGCGTGCGTGCCAGCGAACGACATTCCCAACAGCACATTTTCCAGTGCCGTAAAGCCGGGCAACAAATTGAACGTTTGAAAAACATACCCGATATTTCGTGCCCGAAACTGATCCCGCTCCGACTCCGGCAGGGCGGCGATATTACTATTCTTCACTTGCACGACTCCCGCGTCAGGTCGGCTAATTCCGGCGATCACGTGTAACAACGTTGTTTTGCCGCAGCCGCTGCGGCCCATCAACACGACCTGTTCACCGACGCCGACGCGAAACTCGGCGATATCCAAGATCGACAGCCGCCCACCTCCCGGCTCGGCGAACGATTTTTTGACGTCTTTGAGGAACAACATGGTTGGAAACTGATTAGTCGGTTAGAAGAAAAATCGCAATACCTCACGCCAAGGCGCAAAGCTCGCTAAGGAACAAATCGAAGGAATTACAACTAAAAATTCACCATGACAACATCAACGAGTTAAATTCGTTTTTTCTCAGACACTCCTTTGCGAGCTTTGTGCCTTAGCGTGAGCCTATATTCCCGAATCTCGCCGAAAATTCTCGGTCAACCTACTGATACTTCAAACGGCAAAACAGTTACCAAGGCTGGAAAGATGCTTGAGAAATTATGCCAGATTGCCTCACGCACTTCGCGATTCAAGCCCTTTCATCCTAACAGCTTGCATTCACACGGCAAGGGCTAGCGAAGGTTGCTTTGGTCCTTGGGATCGGTACGAAACATCGTTCTCCTTGGTTCACCCTTGCGGCGAAACGCTCGGAAGCGCATAGTCAGATAGTTGTCGCTCGCTACTCCCCATTCATCGCTCAGCATTCCTCATTCATCATTTCCCCATGTGGCCCGACTCCGAAAAAACGCAAGAGCTGCTCGCGGGTGCCCGGCAGGGGGACGCCGTGGCCGTGAATCAATTGCTCGACCGCCATCGCGAGTCGTTGCGGCGGATGATTGATCTGCGAATGGATCGGGCCGTTTCCCAAAGGGTTGATGCGAGCGACATCGTGCAAGATGTGTTGGTCGAGGCAAATCGTCGGTTGCAAGACTATTTGGCCAATCCGCAATTTCCGTTTCACCTGTGGCTGCGGCAAATGGCGAAGGACCGCCTGATCGACGCCCATCGCCGCCACCGCGGTGCGGCCCGGCGGAGTGTGGACCGCGAGCAGAAACAGGCTTCCGTTCCACTCGATCAATCGACGCTCGATTTAGTGGCGGGCATTTGCGATCCGGAACTTACGCCAGCGGCCGCCGCGACGTGGCATGAATTGCAGCGTCGTTTTCAGGACGCGATTGAGCAACTCGACGAGCAAGATCGAGAGGTCGTGTTGATGCGTCACTTCGAGCAACTATCCAATTCTGAAGTTGCTCAATCGCTCCACCTGTCGGAGCCAGCCGCCGGAATGCGTTACCTACGTGCGATGCGTCGCTTGCGAGAGAAGCTCGGGCCAGCGGATTCGGCGGCGGCGGAATAATCGGGCTTAGGAACAGTCCCGAAATAACTTCCCGGTCTTACGATCTTAGGTTAGCAGCGACGCGCAGCGGAGCGACGCGGAACCGGAATGGCCGCAGGGACGCATCACATGTGATATCGGGAAGTTATTTCGGGACTATCCCTGAAAAGCCGCGCCGATGGTCGTAATTCGTGCGGTCACGGCGGCGATTTTTTATTTTCGTTCGCGGCGGGCCGAGTCCATGACCAAAATCGACGGACTGCAAAACTGGCGAGACTTCCGAGGGTGTAGATGGTGCAACCCAGGCCGAAAAGGATGATGGCCGTGATGGGCCAGTAGCATTTAAAGGGTTCGAGTGCATAACTGGGTTCGAATCCGACGCTCCATAGTCCTTGGTACACTTCCCAACGCCGAAGGACCAAAGTCAGTAAGACCGCAATCGTTGTCGTAAAACTCAACATGCCTAGCAGCGAAAACTGTAGTCGCTTCGAACTTCGCAATCGCGACTCGACGACAAATGAGATCGACGTGACGAACAAAAGCCAAAATAGGGTGTCATAAAAAAGCGACGGAATGACACAAGTGTACTCATAGGGTGTTGGCAAAGAACTGCTAACAAACAGCCCGTGTGCCAGTTCCTGAATGTGGCACAATGGCCACCCAAAATGTCTCGTCTCGAAGAATTTTCCAAGCTGCCACGAGAACTGGCAACACCCCAACGCCCCGATCTCGACGATTACGAACAGCCACGTGACCCAGTGGAGTCGATACCAGCGGCGGGTGGGTGGGGTTGATGGTTCAGGGGACATCGTTGCACTGTAGCACGATTGGCGGAAAACGGCCAATGTTTTCTCCAGCGGAAAAGAGCCGATCACGCGGTTCTTGACCGGCGGCTACTCACGAATGCTGCAATACGGCAAGGCGGCCTTGAATTGCTCCAACGCGGCCGCGCTGAATTGTGATCTGTCCACGAACAACACTTGCAGAAATCGCAAACATTTCAGTCGCTCCAGTCCCGCGTCGGCGCTGCGCGTGCCGCGAATATCTAAAAGGTTTAGGTCAGTCATCCCTTTCAGGTGTTTCAGTCCCGCATCGCTGATCTGTGTGTTTTGCAGGTGCAGCTGTCGCATGTTGGTTAGGCCTTTCAATTGCTCGAGTCCGGCGTCGCTGATGGCCGTATTATCGAGGAACAGGAATTTAAGTCCCGTTAAGTCTTTCAAGTGTTCTAATCCGGCGTTGCTGATGGGCGTGTTTTGCAGCCACAGCGAGTCCAGTTTGTTCAAATGTTTTAGATGCTTCAATCCCGCATTGCTGATGCGCGTGTCCATCAGGCGCAGCTCTTCCAGATTGGTCAAAGTTTTCAAACACTCCAGCCCGGCGTCACTCGTTTGCGTATGGTTTAGATAGAGAGTTTGCAACTTGGCCATTCCTTGGAGATTCTTCAGCCCGGCATCGCTGATCGCGGTGTGGTCCAGGTCCAGGTATTGCAACTCGGTCATTTCTTTCAAATGCACGAGACCGGCATCGCTAATTTGCGTGTATTCCAAATCCAGCGTTCGCAGCGAGGTTAGACATTCAAGCTGTTCCAACCCTGCATCGCTGAATTTGCTGTTTCTTACGTACACCCAAACGACGGACTGGAAATAGTCTTCGCCGAGAAAATTACGCAGCCAGTCGGGAGCGTGAAAAACTCCCTGGTCGTCGTTTCGGAGATCGTATTCAAAACTGCCGTCGGCGTTCAGAATTGCCTGAATGGCTCGCAGTTGTCGCTGAGCCGGGGCGACGAGCAGCCCAACGCCAATTGGCGTCATGAAGATCAGCAGCGACCGCAGGCTAAATTGGTACCACCGCAATTTGTGCTGGGGCGGTTTGTTGTTGGTTGCGGAGGTCATCATAATTGGCTGCCTTTCGCGACGATATAGATCGGTGGTTCGCGCTGGAGATCAAATTTAGGGTAATCGTTTAACCGATTGGAGTGAACTTATTTTACCCGCCCCGGTCGGGGCGATGGGCTGTAGCCACGGGTGGAGCGGTACGCCGCGCAACCCGTGGAAGTCGTCCGATTTGCACCCAACCGCCCGGCAGGGGCGATGGAATCATTCGGCGGCAAAACGGTTGGTGGTAGCGAGCGAACATTCAGCCGAACACCATCGCAGTGAGGATTTGCAAACAAAATTTTGAAGCGGTTACCTGCGAACGGAATCAACTTGGACGAACGATTTGTTTTGGAGGGAGTGGCCACAATCACGCGATAAGTCCTCCGCCCCTGCCGGGGCGGTTGCGCCCAACGTATCGTATTCCACCACGGGTTACGCGGAGTACCGCTCTACCCGTGGCTACATTCCATCGCCCCAGCCGGGGCGGACTCAAATACTTCAAGTCGTTAAACTGTTACCATTTTGGCCACACGGACGTTCGTATTTCCAAAGTGGCGGGTTTATCTTGTCATGTGGCCCGACTTGATTTGGCGGTGCGAGTTAGGACCAGTACATGAATAACGGTCCTCCACAACGGCGAAAAAGCGTCCTTTCGCGGAGCGAAAGACGACAATGATTTATGCTCCGTGCGTTACTCCTTTCGCAGGACCGCGCCGCGGTCGATGGGTGCGAAACCCAACTTGCGATAGAGTCCGACGGCCGACCGGTTGTGTTCCATTGCCTGGGCTTCGATCAAGGTCACGCCCTGCTGATGGAGTTCACGAATTGCTTCACTCAACAGATACGTCGCCATGCCTTGCTTCTGACGGTCGGGCGCGACCTCGACGCGAATCAACCCCTGTGCGTTGATACCCCAGGCCGCCGCCAAGGGCTGCATGTCCCAGAACAATGCCCAGGCGACGACGTCGTCCCCTTGCCGCAATTCATAACGCATTCGATTCATAGCACCTTGTGTGCAGGCTTCCCACCAAGTGCGGTACGGCGGATCAATCACGACTTCGACTTTCATGGTGCGGCGGAGGTGCATTTGACGGCGGTCTACGACCGGTCGAAAACCAGCCAGGTCGCGATGGAAAACTGTGACTTGATCAATCGTCCGATAACCGTGCGCCAAAAACAATTTTTGGGTCCAGGCGTCCGAGTCCAGAATCCCCGGCATCTCGCTCCCGCCGTACAAACCCCAATAAAACGGGACGAGCGGTTGAATCCCACCCGCGTAAATCAATTTTGAACCTTGCGATCTTAGATAGGCTTCGCCGCGGGCCAAGAGTTCGGCACCGATCGAGTCCTGTTCAGGATGGGCACGCACGAGCAAGAGACAGGTCACGCCCAGTTCAGGGTCAATTTTCTTTTCATCGTCGGTCGGCCCAAATCCGGCATGAACGAAGCCGATTTGATTGCCATCTTCTTCGGCCACGATCAGCCCTTCGCGGTCGAAGTAGGGCTTGGCCAGAATGAGTTCCTCGAACAGCGTGGCCGACATGGGCTGCATGAGTCCACGAACGCCGGTTCGGCTGCGCCAGATTTGCGCCAAGCGGGGTGGATCGGAGTTACGAAAAGCACGATAGGTAATCAAAACGCGCTTCCCGACGAGAAAAGGAGGCCAAGGCCGTGGAAAAAATGCGTTGCCCGTTGCCCCGATGTTAAATCTTCTCGCCCCGCCCGTCTAGTCAAGCGGCACTTCTAGCCAAGCAGCGTGTCGAGGTCGATCAGCACGTCGTCCGCTTCGACCCGCACATCAAAATGGGGCTGTTGAAAGGTGCGGCTGAATTGGTGTTGGCCCGTCTGCACGTCGAATTGCCAGCCATGCCAGGGACAGGTCACGATGCAGCCGGTCAGTTTTCCTTTTCCCAGCGGGCCGCCTTGGTGGGGACAAACGCCGTCGAGAGCATGGAAGCGACCCTCGACATTGTACAGGGCGATCATCCGGTCTTCGGCCACCGTTTCGAGCGATTTTCCCGGCGGACAATCGGCAACAGCGGCGATTTTGAACCAACGCATGATGGGCACCCAGATGCTAACCGATTCCACAATCAAACTTCGTCGAACTCAGTTGTAGGGTCCGCTGTGTGGACCGGGAGTTCGCGAACTAGCCGATTTTATTCGTGAAAAAAAGTGCCGCTTAACATTGGTCCGCATAGCGGACTCTACCGATTGGTCGCAATTCAATTCATACAAACTGCTCTCAGCCCGTCGTTTGCATGATTTTTTTGACGCCGACGAAAGAGTCATGCGCTTTCAAGCAAGTCTGACGAAATGTTTCCGGACGAGAGACGCCGGACAGACGCATCGTTTCGGTCGGACCATTCCGAAAGACGAGGTCGCCCGCATGATACCACTCTTGTCCCGGCAGCACGACGACCTCGATAGTATCGAACCGATCCAACTCGACCCAACGCTCGTCCTGCGCGGTCAAACCCCGCTGCACGACGATTCGGCGATTGGTCAACCGATAACGGCGAGTGACGCCGGGCAACAGCATATACGAAAACAGGGGCAGCGCGATTGGAATCGACAGCAGGGCGATCAGGTGCCCCAACGTGAACGACCAAAAGCCTCCCTTGATTTGATAAAGCTGTCCCAAACGACGACCCAACGGAGAGGCACCCATCGTCGGCCAAACCGTCATGTTCGTAACTTCAGATGTCTGTGGCGGCGCAACGCCGGGAATCGATTGTGTCATGCAAATACTATCCGTTTTCGCTGGGTCGCAGATCGACCCGCCGAGAGGTAAACAAGACGGAACTTCTTACTCGCTCGATTTTACCCGCTGGGGACTGTCATGCAAGCCGCCGCCCTCGTTCGTCCATGATTAACACCCGTGGTTAGCCGCGCAAGCGAAGCGGAATGGCACCACTGAACGGCCCGCCTCTCCCCAGCGAGACCGGAGGATGCAGCAGCCGCTGAAGCTCAATTATCCATGGGCCGCCTTGTGTATGCTGGGGCAGTTTTACTTCATTTTTCGCGACTAAAATGCACACTTCTGCTAGCACCGCTAGCGCGAGATACTCATGTTTCGGGATTGACATCGCGAAATCCCGGAAGATAGATTAGCGTTACCTGACAGTAGCGGCTTACAGGTCTTTGTTTACAAGGCATGGATGTCCTCAGTCACGCGCGTCGGCCCAAACAACACTTCGTTGGATGGCCAAATTCAAGGAGGGGGGACGTATGGTCGGTTTCACAGCACAATCTGCGCACGAGCGAGCCCAATCGGTCCTCGCCTCCAGCCCTTTGCACGTCCTTCGAACCTTGCGCATTGAATCGCAAGGCGACACGTTGAAGATCTGTGGCCGCGTCGGAAGTTATTATCACAAGCAACTCGCGCAAGAAGCCGTTCGCTCCGTCGCCCACAATGTCGAATTGATTAACTCGGTTGATGTTGCGTAGTCAGTCGAATAAGTGCGACAGGAAAATTCCACCGCGTGGACGCGGCGGCTAAGCAAATTCGAATTCACATTGCGTTTTCGGACAAGGATGTCCCCATGCGGGTTTCGATCATTCTTAGCACCTATAACCAACCCGAATGGTTGGAAAAAGTTCTCTGGGGCTACTCCGCACAAACGTATCGCGACTTTGAAATTATCATCGCCGACGATGGCTCCCACGACGAGACAAAACTTCGCATCGAGCAACTGCGGCAAGTGACCGGCATAACTCTGCGGCATCTCTGGCATGAAGATCGCGGCTTTCGTAAATGTACGATCCTCAATCGGGCAATCGAAGCGAGCCTGGGAGACTATATCCTCATCACGGATGGCGACTGTGTCCCCCGTTGGGATCTCGTTGAGCAACATGTTGCGAATGCACGGCCGGGACGTTTTCTTTCCGGGGGAGCCGTTCGGCTGCCACTGGAACTAAGTCATAAAATCAGCACGCAGGACATTTTGACACGACGTTTTTTTCAATCGAGGTGGTTGTTTGCGAACGGTCTCGGCTGGAACAAAAAGCTCCTCATGGTTTTGAGTACGCCGCGAATGGGAACGCTGCTCGATAAGTTGACGACCACCCGGCCGACGTTCAACGGCGGAAATGCGTCGGCCTGGAGGAGTGATCTGCTCCGCGTGAATGGCTTCGACGAGCGTATGGAATATGGGGGCGAGGACCGCGAGTTAGGCGAGCGACTTGAAAACGTGGGCGTCCGAGGGACTCAATTGCGTTATCGGGCAATCTGTTTGCACTTAGAACATGGGCGAGGTTACGTTCGCGAAGAGGCCGTCGCGCGGAACAAACTCATCCGCGAGGAAACCTTGCGGACGAAGCGAACCTGGACCGATTTCGGGATTCAATCGAACAACAATTTCTCAGCCAGCACCAACTCCGCTGCGGCGTAAGGGCAGACGCTTTCCCAGGTATTTCCTCGCTTACCCCGGTCGTCCACGCCGATACTTCGCTTAGCCCGGTCGTCCACGACCGGGGGCCACCGCGTGGTCACTCTCAACCCAAAGTACAAACAAGCCGCAGGTCGCGACCCTTTTCTTTCCAGCTCTGGGAGGGTTTAATGAATGGGAGAGGCACTTCTATTTTCGCTCGGAATGGAGATCGCAGCATGATCGTTGCGTTCGGCGTTAGGAACCCAGTTTTTTTTGTGACTCCGCAGGTTGTTCCGCAACCGCGAATGGGGCGGCTCGCGATCGTCCTGCTGCTCCTCGGACAAATCGTATTGCTGAACCAAGCGACGGCCGCCGAACCGTTCCTAGAATTCCTCCACGCGCTGCAACATGAAAACTACGGTGAGTTGAGTCTGCAATATCTCGACACCTGGAAAAAGCGGGCCGATGTTCCGCCCGAAACACTCGATGTGTACGACCTCGAGATGGCGACCAGTTTGCGAATTGCCGCGAAGGAAACGACCAACGGCGACTTGTCCCAAAAGCGGCTCGAACAAGCCGAACAGTTAATGGACAAGTTCAACAAGGAACATCCCGATCATCCCGCCTTGGCGAAAACAATTGTCGCGACCGCCGGGCAAATTCTGGATCGTGGGGAAGCCGCTCTCGCCGCCGCCAATTCCGCCCCCAATGATGAAGCCAAAGCGAACAGCTTGAAAGAGGCCCGCGCCGCTTTCAACGAAGCCCGGCCGAAACTCATCGACGCCCGTAAGCGGTGCGATAAAGTCATCGCGAGTATGAAAGGTGCCAAGGAACCAGCCAAGATTGATATGCGGCGAGAGGCCGAGATGGCCTGGATCGACGCTTCTTTCAAATTGGCGTCGGGTGACTACTCGCTCGCCCGAACTTACGCCGACAAGAAAGACAAAACACGATTGGCTGCACTTAAAACGGCGGGCGAAACCTTCGAGGTGGTTTCAGAGCGATATCCAAGCTATCCTGTCGGGCGGCGGGCCCACATGTTCTACGGCAAGATGCAAGCTGAAGCTGGCGACAAAGAGGGTGCCCTCGATACATTCGAGGAAGTCATGACCGGCGACACCGAGCCGACCAAGACCTCGCCTGAAATGGCCGCCCTCTACATGCAAGCCCAGGTGTTTCAGTTCCAAGTTGTTCTGGAAAAGGACGGCCCCGCCGAAGTTCTGAAGCAAGCGGCCGAATGGGAAAAAGAACACGCCCCGTGGAAACGCATGGCCGACTATCAAGGCGTCCTCCTTGAAATTGCCAAGGCCCAACTCGCCAAAGCCGAGAAGTCGGGCAAGGATGACGCTGCGAAACTTCGCAATGACGCCTCCAAGACCATCGCCGCCGTGGCCAAGATCGAAAGTCCCTATCAAGCGGAAGCCAAAGAACTTAAACGGGTCGCGTCAGGAAGTTCCGGTGGCGGAACGAATTTTGATGATCTCTTGATCGAAGGGGACCAAAAAGGAATCGCCGGACATTGGGACCAAGCGACCGAGTCCTATGCCAAGGGACTCAAGTTGGCCGAAGCGGCTGGCAATCAAAAACAAATCGCCGACGCGAAAAAGAAAATGACCGAAGCCCGCTATCGACTCGCTCGCGGTGCCTTTGAAGCTAAGAAATATGAAGAGGCTCAAAAAGCGGCGGAGAGCATCGCCATCGAGTCACCCGACGATCCCCTCGCTCCGAGCGCAGCCGCCTTGGCGTTGTACTGTGCCAAATCGCTGTACGAGTCAGCGGCCGAAGGGGACAAGACCAGTCAGTTCAAGTCGCTCAAACGGTTCGCCGATTTGATCCAGCAAAAATGGCCCCAAAAGGACGAAGCCGACGACGCCCGTAGCGTCTTGGCCGGGATCCTCATCAGTCGGGGCGATATGCCCGGCGGGCTGGCCCTCTTGGAAAAAATCCCGAACACGTCGCGACATTTTCCCTTTGCCGTACAAACGGTCGGTTACGCGCATCTGAAAATATATCGCGATGAAAAGAAAAAAGCCGAGGCCGACCGTAACAAAGATCTGTTGGCGAAGTCCCGTGCGAACGCGGTCGAGAACCTGCGCAAGAGTCTCGACCTGCAGAAAAAAGGACTTGCCGCAGGCGAGCCGTTGCCCAAAGCAATTGTCGATTTGCAAGCCTCGCTGGGAAGTTTGGCCTTGGAAGCGAAGGACGCCAAACAGGCGGTCACTCTTTTGGAACCACTCGTCGTCGAGTGGGAGAAGAGCAATAAGACGGCCAAAAAAGTCGAGTTGGACGAGAATGTCCAAAGGATGTTAATCGCCACCACTCGTGCTTATGTCGAGAGTGGCGACGGTGCGAAGGCCTCTCACTTGGTCGATCTGCTCCTCGAAAACGGAACCGATGCTTTGAACTCTAACGCGGCACTTGTCGAGTTTGCCAAGTTGCTCGAAGCAGATCGTAAAAAGACCGATGAAGAATTGGCGGCTGCATCCGACGCCGTTAGTAAACAAGCGGCCAAAAAACGGCAAGACGCCGCCCAAATGAACTTTCGCAATATGGTCGATAAACTGTGCAAGCGAGAAAACCTGTCCATCGGCGGATTGATTTGGCTGGCTGAATCCGCCAAGAGTGTCGGCCTGACCCAAAATGCCAGCGACATCTACAGCAAAATTTTGGAACGCAAAAAAACCGACCCCAAATTTGGCACCGACAAAGACGCTGCCAAATATCTTGAATTCATCCGAAACACGCAGATTCAAAATCTGCAAAACCAGAACGAATTTCAAAAAGCGATTGATCTCATTAACACCCAAATCGCCGAACAGCCGAGTTCCATCGCCCCCTATATTGCCAAGGCCAAAGCGATGCAGGCCTGGGCCGCAACCGAAGAAACCAAATACGGCGCGGCCGCAGGTGCCTGGGCCAATGCCCGCGAAATGCTCGGCCGAATCCCCAAAAAACCGCCCGAGTTCTACGACGCCGTTTACAACACGGCCGTCTGTCTGATGGGTGAGTTCAAAGTCAACAAAAAGAAAGAGACCGCGTTGCAAGCCGAAAAAACCTTGCGCTCGACCCTCACTCTCTATCCAGAACTAAGCGGTCCCGAAATGGTTAAGAAGTACAACGACCTGCTCATTCTCGTCCTCAAGGCTCAAGAAAAAGACCCCACTGCCGTGTTGAATAAAGAGAAAGCGGCCCCGTGAGCCGCTCGCATCTCCCTCCCGCTTCGTTGTCCGTCCTGTTCGAGGACAATCATCTCCTCGTCGTGAACAAACCAGCGGGCATTCCCACGATGGGCGTGCAGCCCGACGAACCGAGTCTGCTGCACGTCGCGAAACAGTATCTCAAGCAAAAATATCAGAAGCCGGGAAACGTCTATCTTGGCGTCGTTAGCCGTCTCGACTCGCTCGTGTCGGGCGTGATCGTCTTTGCCCGCACGAGCAAAGCGGCCGCCCGACTCTCGGAACAATTTCGCACGCAGGCCGTTGAAAAAACTTATTGGGCCGTGGTCGAAGGGACCGGCCTGGCTTCCGCCGGAACGTTTGAGGAGTCGCTGCTGAAGGACGAAGCCGCCCATCGGATGCGCGTCGTAGATCGTTCGCGTTCGGGGGCACAACTTGCCCGACTTTCCTTTCGCCGCCTACGCGAGTTTGCCCATTTGACCTGGGTCGAGGTGTCGCTCGAGTCGGGCCGCAAACATCAAATCCGCGTGCAGTTTTCGCATCATGGACATCCGATCCTGGGCGACAAAAAATATGGCGGCACCGGTTCATTCACCGGCGGAATTGCCCTCCACTCGCGACGACTCGCCCTTTCCCATCCCGTTTCGCAAGAACGGCTCGCCTGGACCGCACCTGTTGGCCCAGCCTGGAAAAAACTCGGGATCAACGAGTAGCTAGCGTCGAAACTCACAACCTTCGAATTATTTTTCGGTTGGCGTTCGCCAGAATTCAATGACACCGGTGTTCGCAGCGGTTAAGAGTGAATTTCCATCCGGCACAAACGCCAGCGACAGGACCGCTCGCCCCCCCGCACCGAACCAGCCAAGTTCGCGTTTGTTGTTCGGGTTCCACAGGGTGACGTTGCCGTCATTCGTACCCACCGCGAGAGCTTGACCATTCGCGGAGAACGACATGGCCCGCACCGCTTGTCCGTGTCCAATGAGAGACAGGCCAAGGTTGGAGATCGTCTCGCCCCGCTCCAGCAAATTGTAAAGCACGACGACGGCTCCCGCCTTTCGCGAAGCGGCCAGCCACTTTCCGTCAGGTGAAAAAGCCAAACCAGTGACGTAGCCCGTCCCAACCGGAAACGACCCAATCTGTGAATCGTTGCCCAAGCTCCAGATCAACGTTCGTCCTTCGGTCGTTCCCACCGCGACCAACTGACCATCGGGCGAAACGGCGAGCGACGAAATCCCTTTCGCCGACGTGCGCAAATCGGCGACCGGTTTGTTGTCCTTGATGTCCCAGCGGTGAACAAGTCCGCCGGATTCAGTCCCCTTTTCACTCGCGGCCCGTTCACTCGCACACAGCCAAGAACTGTCGGCCGCGAAAGCAACGGCCGACGGCATGTTCGCCAGAGTAAATGTTTTGCGAACGGATCTGTCGGCCACACTCCACACGACAATTTTGTTATCGCCGCCGAAAATGGCCAGCCACTGCTTATCCGGCGAAAAAGCGAGATGCGTTCCCTTGGTATGTTTTTGATCGAACGAGCCACGTTTGTTGCCCGACCGGCTGTCCCACAACTGAACTTGATTGCGGCGGAGCGTAGCGAGGAGCGAACCATCGGCGGAGAGAACGGCCGAATGACCGCCGCCCGGCTTGATTCGCGTGTTGGCAATCGGCGTCGCCTTCGGCCGTTGTTGCGCGACGAGCGGCTCGGCCGTCGCCGATGCGACCGCGTAATAACCTTGTTCCACATCGACCGTTTGGCCGTCGGACTGTCGCGTGAATTGAACGCGGCCTTCTTCAAGATCAACGCGGCTAGACTCTTCGGAAACACCAAACGTGAACGATGTCCCCAGCACCCGCATTTGAGCGTGCGGCGTTACGAGCAACATCGGTCGCCCGGCCGGTTGCTTGGCAACCTCTGCACGAACGATCCCTTTGTTAAGCAGAATTTTTTTGCCCAGCCCGCCAGAACCGTCCGGCTTGATAGCACCCTCCGGTTGATACGACACAAACTGAATTTCGGTGTCGGGATTGAGTTCCACACGTGTCCCGTCGGCGTACTCGATCACCGCCGAGCCATCATCCGACGAAGTCCGAAAAGTTTCGCCCAGGTGAATTTCTTGCCCCGACGCGACCACCGTGACAGGCTTCGTGGAAGTTTGGTTGTCAGCGACAAGTTCCGCATCTCCGACCAGATCGACCACTTTGGCTACGATAGGCGAACTGCTTCCCGTTCCTGGCAAGGGTTGATTTTGCCCAGGCCACGAGAGCCAAGCGGCGACGAACAACGACGCGGCCGTCGCCAGAATGCCCACCGACCAAACGAGCCAGCGACGGTGGGCGTTTCGAGCCGGAGTTCCAGCCAGCGACTGACTGGGAGTAACGTCGGCCGAAAACGGCAAACCCAAATTCCCTGCGGCGCGGACGGTCCCGCTGCCATACGACCAGGCCAACTGCCCATGCACGTTCATCCCGTCGTGAAACCGGCGGCGGAGAGCGGCGTTTTGTCGCAGGGTGTTTTCTAACTCCACAAACTCGACATCGGTCAGCCGCTCGTCGCAATAAGCCGACAGAAGTTCGTCAAAGCGTTGCAACTCGGGCGTGTATTGTTTTTCGTTCATGCGACACCGTCCGCAGCCAGTGAACTGCGAATGCACTCCAGCAGTGTCATCCGAATTCTAGTCAGCGAGCGACAGAGCGACGGCTCAGAGCGGTGAAACATGTTCGCTAAGGAATGCAGGTCATTCTCACCGACGTAACGTTTCGTGATGAGGTCGCGATCCCGGTCGATTAGTTTGGACAAACAATGATGCAAGGCCGTTTGTTCGTCGGACTCGATGTGCATCACATTTTCCGCATCATCGGCGATCAAGGCCAGCGTCTCGTCACTAAAACATAGCCGCTGTCGAGCCTTCTTCTTGCGGAACGTGAGGACTTCGTAGTAAGCGATCTTCGACGCCCAGGCACCGAGAACCGTACCGGGTTGAAACTCGTCGATCTTTTCCCACAACACGCGGTTGACCTCTTGCAGAACGTCCTCAGCATCGTTCGGTCGCCCCAGCAGCTTCGTAATGTAGACGAACAGCGGCCGTTGCAACGTCGTAAGTTCTTGTGCGAATTGTTGCAGGTCTGACTTGGCCATAAGGTTTGAATGGTCACGCTATCGAGAATTACTGAATCTGAGAACAACGCTCACGCAATGCCATCGGAAGAACAAACACGTTTCGTTCAATCAACTATTTTTTCTCTGTTTCTTTCTCTGTGTCCTCTCGTATCTCTGTGGCTAATTCTTCGTCAGTTTGTATTTTTGTATTTCGGTCTTAACCGGAACGGGCGACGCAAGCACCCAATTACAAAGAATTAGCCACAGAGATACAAGAGATCAAAGAGGGGAATAGGAAAGCAATTTCTGGTGTCCGACGATACTCTGCTATACATCTTCCATGCTACTACGGCGCGGAAACTGGGGGAATTAACGCTGGGAAGCAAATCGGCGGCCCAAAAAACTTTTTACTCTCCGACGTTAATTCACCCACCCCTCGCGCCGTAATCATCCGTTGGCGGGCATAATCACTCGTTTGCCACCGCCCAACGAACGGAAATTTTACGAACAACATCTCGTTTCGGCACTTTTTGGGAGAAAGAACCATGATTCGCTGGGTAATTGGTTTGAGTGTTATCGCGTTGGTCGCATCTATCGGCGTTTCCGAAGCCCAGGCAGCCAAAAAGGCCAAGAAGAAGCCGGAAGCCAAAATTTCTGGCCAAATTCAAGCCGTCAGCGATGATGGCAAGGTCATTACGATTTCTGGCGGAGCGGCTAAAAAGGCCAAAGACCCTGCCAAGGCCAAAAAGGGAACAGCCAAAAAGGGAAAGAAGGCTGGTGCTGGCAACCGGGAAATTCGCCTGTCGAGTTCCACGGCCATCGATTACGTCGGGATCGACAACCAAGACGAAAAGAAGCTGCAAAAAGGTTACTACGTCCTGGCCACGCTCGACGACGAGGGTGCCGCCAAGACGCTGAGCGTCAGCAAGTCGCCGTTTGACTCGGGCAAGGCGAAAGCCAAGAAAAAGAAGAACGTATAACCAAAATTATTCCGCTTGAAGGCGAGATTTTTTGGCTTGAAATTGAGCCAGGGGTTCGGTCACAATGTTGGGGTGAGTTGAGTTCCGCACATTCATAGTCAACTTTTTCCATCCCGGAGGGATGTTAGCGATTAGCCGGTGATTGAGCGCAGCGACACCACCGGCTAATCGCAGTGACCCCTTCGGGGTCCAATCGCCAACAATTTTGTCACGCAATTGGTTTGAGTTCACGGTTCGGATTTTCGATTCTCGGAGGGTTCCATGATTCGTTCCATGTGCGTCCTGATCGGACTTTTGGCATTTTCCCTCCCTGCTTTTGCCGCGAAACCGGTCGCCAAACCCAACGCCGACTCCTCGACAGGAAAGAAAACAGCCAAGGCTGACGCCACGCCGAAAACGCCCGCAACAAACGGCTCTGGAACCAATAGTTCCACCTCGAACAATTCACCCGTCAGTGATCGCGATCCGCTTCCCCTCGCCAAAATGGTCGATAGCGAAGTGGACCGCCTGCTCCGCGAAGCGACTATTTCGGCGTCGCTCCCGACCAGCGACAGCGAGTTTCTCCGTCGCGTGACGATTGACATCGTGGGCAGAATTCCGACCGCCGAAAAGGCGCAGGCTTTCGTTGCCGACAAGAGTCCCGACAAACGCCAAAAAGCGATTGACGAATTGCTCGCCGATAAAGAATACGGCACGAATTTTGGGACGATTTGGTACCACCTGCTCGTGGTGCCGAACGACGACAATCGGCGGCTGGTCAAACACACGTTTGCCGATTGGATGTCCGAGCAGTTCGATCAGAATCGTGGTTGGGACAAAATCGTCCAAGAAATCCTCACGGTCGAAGGTGAACTCGACACGCATCCGGCCACCGTTTTTTGGTTTGCCCATTCCGAAGGCAACAAAGACGCCAAGCTCAAACCGCAAGAGGCGTTGGCCTCTGCCACGCAGCGATTTCTAGGCACGCAGTACCAATGCGCTGAGTGTCACAACCATCCGTTCACTGGTTTTCCACAAAAAGATTTCTGGTCGATGGCGGCCTATTTCGGCAAGACAAATTTCACGGGTGCAGGCAAGATGGCTGCCAAAAAAGGGACCGGCGATCCGGCCGTTCACGAAAAAGCACCGGGCCAAGCCTCCATCGAGATTCCCGAAAAGAAGGGCGTCCTGGTCACGGCCAAATTGCCCGACGGCACGGTTCCCTCGGCCAATAGTTCCTCGCTCCGCAGCGAATTTGCCAAGTGGTGTACCTCGCCGAAGAACGACGCCTTTGCTCGGGCAGCCGTCAATCGAATGTGGTCGCACTTTTATGGTCGCGGAATTGTCGAGCCGGTCGATGATTTTCGCGAAGGGAACAACCCTTCGCATCCGGAGTTGCTCAAGGCTTTGGCGGAAGAATTCACGGCCAGCGGTTATGACCTGAAACATCTTGTCCGCTGCATTTGCAATTCCAAAGCGTATCAACGCTCGAGCGACACGACGGCCGACAATGTCAACGACGAGAAGTTGTTCAGCCACATGGCATTGAAGGCCATGAGTGCAGAGGTGATGCTCAATTCGCTCACGACGGCCGCTGGCCATGACCTAATCGAAGGTCGCAAGAGTGGTCGTGAAGGTGGCGGCAAGAAGGGGAACCAAAGTCCCGCCGGACAGTTCATTGCCCAGTTCAACACGTCCGAAGAGCCCGACCTGCCCGATTATAGTCACGGCGTTCCTCAAGTTTTACGGCTGATGAACAGCGGGGATTTAGAAAAGTCGTGTCCCACGTTGGACAAGTTGACGAGCGCGAATGCCTCCGCACCGAACAAGGTTATTGAAGGGTTGTATTGGTCGGTGCTGTCGCGTCCACCCCGTCCGACCGAAACGCAAAAAATGTCAGCCTATTTGGCCAAGTCCAACGTCGCTGCACCGGGCGGACCAACGAAAGCCTATCGCGACATGTTTTGGGTCTTGCTCAACAGCGGTGAGTTCGTACTGAATCACTAAACACCCTGGCGAGCCGGAGGGCGTCAGCCCCCGGTGCTAATCGCCCTTCCACTCGCTATCAACCTCGACTTTCTATTCTCCTTTCCGCACACGCTAAAAAATATTCCGCAAAAATCGCGTCCCACCAGAAACCAGGACCAAACCATGTCACGCCTCACATTGCCGAACTCGCTCAGCCGCCGTGATCTGCTGCGTTACTCGACTGCCGGAATGCTGGCCGGTTCCTCCTCCGGTTGGTTCCGTCAACTCGCTGCCTGTGCGGCCGAAGCCTCGGCGTCGGGCAAGAAACACAAAAGCTGCATCCTGCTCTACATGTCGGGCGGAGCCAGTCACGTCGACACGTTCGACCCCAAGCCGGGCAACGGCGAATTCAAGGCCATCTCGACCGCCGTCTCCGGAATTCAAATCTCCGAACACTTGCCGAAAATCGCCAAACAGATGAAGGACATTGCCCTTATTCGTTCCATGTCCACCAGCGAAGGGAGCCACGCCCGGGCGAAGTATCTCGTCCACACCGGTTATCGCGAAGGGGTCGGCGGCGTGGTCCACCCGACGCTCGGCTCGATTGTCTCGGCGAAATTGGGCGATCCCGAGCCAGAAGTCCCGAACTTTATTCGTGTTTCGCTCGGCAAAAACAGCACGCTTAGTTCGGGCTATCTCGGTCCGGCGAATGCACCGCTCAATGTGGACGATCCGTCCAAAGGGGTCGAGAACATCAAGGCCACGAGTGGGCTGGTCGATTTCGACCGCAAGGCGCAACTGCTCGACGAGTTAGACAAGAGTTTCGTCGAGCGTAAGAATTCGACCTCGGCGATTGCCCATCGTGAAGTTTATCTGGCCGCCGAACGACTGATGCACTCCAACAAAGTGAAGGCGTTCGACCTCTCGGCCGAAACGCCGTCGCTGCGTTCGGCCTACGGGACGAGCAAATTCTCGGAAGCCTGCTTGCTCGCCCGGCGACTGGTTGAAGTCGGTGTTCCATTTGTGGAGATTGATCTCGACGGATGGGACACGCACAAGGACAATTTCCCTCGCGTCAAAAAACTGAGTGAAGAACTCGATCAAGGAATGTCGACTCTGTTGATCGACTTAAAAGCCAAAGGCTTACTCGACAACACGCTCGTCGTGTGGTCGGGCGATTTCGGCCGCACGCCCGACGTGAAGGGTGATGGGCGAGGTCACTGGCCAAAGGCCTGGAGCACGATGATGGCCGGTGCTGGAATCAAGGCGGGCCAAGTCATCGGCAAGACCGACCGGGAAGGGGGCAGCGTCCTTGATCGACCTGTCGGAGCCAACGATTTCCTCGGCACGATCTGCAAAGCACTCGACATCGACCACACGCAAGAGTTCCACACCCGCTCCGGCCGCCCCATGCGAATTGTCATGAAAGGCGAAACCGTCATTAAAGAACTCTTCTCGTAACGTGCTTCGACAATCTGCTTAGGAAGGGATCATAAATTAATGTCGTCTTTCGCTCCGCGAAAGGACGCTTTTCGCCGTTGTGAAGGACGATAATGGGACAGTTATTTATGCGCCGGTCCTTAGGATCGGCGCATGAATAACTGTCGTGAGCATCGTGTTTCGTTGATTCATGGCAAACCGATTATTTGCATTTCATCGCAGAGCGACGGCTGATTGTAGCCGGGTGTTTTAACACCCGGTCGCCTTCAATGCCCGGTACGATTGCATCGCGTAGCGGCTGTTACTTTTTTGAACTTTTTGGGGGCGGAGTTCGTAGGATGGTCAGAAAGTCGTTGGTTATTTTCTGAATTATCTGGGAGCGTGTG
>JAYUFG010000579.1:0-8164 GCA_043738845.1 Planctomycetaceae bacterium | reverse complement strand
ATACTCCTGCTTGATTTGTGCAGCCTAATTTCGTAGTTTGTTTCTAACGCTACGAATACGGGGGAACCACCGAGTCGCAGTGTTTTGCGGCTCCTGGGGCTTAGGTTTCGACTTTTTCCGAAACCGGGACACTTTCAAGTCCTCGCCCGCCAGCTAACCTCGTCGGCAGGTCGCGACATTTCGTCGCCGACCGTTTTGAAAGGGTACGTCTCGTCGTTTGCACTGACGAAGTGCCTCTGTTTTTTCGGGACCGCTTGTCCCAGGGATCCTTCATGTCTGCCCCGGTTGGTTCGTCCGACGCTTCGTCGGGTAAGAAGATCGTGCGCGCTGCGCAAGTCATCGTCGTCAGTAGCGTGATGCTGAGTTTCATTTCGTACTGGCGAACGGCGGCTGTCGTTCTCTGTGATTTGGCCAGCACCGCCTACTATATCGGCGGCATCGTCGAGCAATCGGTGGGACCGGCCGCCCCGTGGTTTATCCTCGCGGTGATGATGTTCAGTTACTGTGTGCGCAGCGTCTACATCGAAAGCTGTTCACTGTTCGTTCGTGGCGGTGTTTATCGAGTCGTCAAAGAAGCGATGGGTGGACTGCTCGCGAAACTGTCGGTCTCGGCCTTGATGTTCGATTACATCCTGACCGGACCCATCAGTGGCGTTTCGGCCGGACAGTACATTATGGGATTGGGAATTGACATCTACCGCTATACCACCGGTATCGACTTGACGACGATGGTCGCTCACGGTGTCGGCAAGGATGCGGTCATGTGGAGTGTTGAATTAAAAAACTGGGGAGCCGTCGTCATTGCCTGCGCTGCGACGTTGTATTTCTTTTGGGAAAATCTGAAAGGGATTCACGAATCGAGCGATAAGGCAGTCAAAATCATGAAGGCCACGACCGTCATGGCCGTCATCATTATGGTTTGGTGCGGAGCCACGTTGGCTGTCAACGGCATTGCTAAATACACCGTGAAAGATGCCAACGGCGTCGAGACGGTTAAACAAAATTCCTTACCGATGTTGCCCGACTTAAATCCGCATCTCGACTACAGTAAGAATCCTCCAGAGCCGGAAAGTCCGCTCGGTTTTCTCAAAGGGACCGAAATGCAGAAGAAGCTCGAGGAGGTCACCGCCCCCTCGGCACCGGCGAACGGCTGGTGGAGTATCTTTGGGTTCATTGGGATCGCAATCGCCTTTGGGCATTCGATCTTAGCGATGAGCGGTGAAGAGACTCTGGCGCAGGTCTATCGCGAAGTGGAAGCACCCAAAATGGTGAACTTCAAAAAGGCGGCCTTCGTCGTGTTCGTGTACAGCATGATTTTGACCGCCGGGATTAGCTTTCTGGCCGTGTTGTTGATTCCTGAAGACGTGCGGATGGCTAAGTTCTCCGACAACTTAATTAGCGGTCTGGCGATGAATGTGATTGGCCCCGAATGGTCCCAGCTTTGTCTGCAAGGCTTCGTGGTTTTTATCGGTTTCCTGATCTTGTCGGGGGCGGTGAATACGGCAATTATCGGCTCGAACGGCGTACTCAATCGCGTTTCGGAAGATGGCGTAATGCCAGACTGGTTCCTTAAACCGCACAAAAAATACGGGACCACGTACCGTATCTTAGCGTTGGTGGTCGGCTTGCAGTTGTTCACGATTATCTACAGCGGTGGCGATACGCTCGTCCTGGGAGAAGCCTACGCATTTGGCGTCGTGTGGAGCTTTGTATTCAAAGCTCTGGCGATGGTCGTGCTGCGGTTTAAGGATCGCACGCCGCGCGATTACAAGGTTCCTTTCAATGTTCGCGTCGGAAAATACGAACTGCCGATTGGGTTGGGATTAATCTTTTTCGTGCTGCTCGTGGCGGCGATTATGAACTTGTTAACCAAACAGACAGCAACACAGTGGGGACTGGCGTTCACCGGTGCTTTTCTAACGATTTTCATCGCGACCGAACAGGTCCACCTTCGCCGCCGCAAAGGTGCCCATCACGACCATCAAGAACATTTCAATCAAGACACGACGGCCGAGATCAATCCAGAACGATTGGGGATTCACCTCCCTTATCGGAAGCTGGTCGCTATCCGCTCACCGCAAAACTTGTTTATGTTGGAAAAGGCACTTTCTGAATCGGACCCTGACACAACCGATGTCATTGTGATGACGAGCAAAGTCGAAACGTCGGGCGTTTCCGACACCAGTGGCGACGATCTCGATCATTACGATCGCGTCCTTATGACGGCTGTCGTCAACAAAGCCGAGACTATCGGCAAGCATGTCATTCCGATCATCGTGCCCACCAATAATCCGTTTTATGCCGTGTTGCGAACGGCGAAGGAAATCGGTGCCCAAGAACTGGTCATTGGTGCCTCGAACAAATTTACGGCCGAGGAACAACTTGACCAGATTTCGCTCTATTGGATCAACCTGTGCGAAGGCTCGCCGACGCCGCTGACGATTCGTATCCTCAGCCGGACCCGCGACGTAACGTTTGATCTCGAAGGGGGAAATCGCATTCCGAAAATTACCGAACGCCAAGCTCGCACGATCGCCGAACTCCGCGGGGCGGGGGTCGGCGTTGACCGGGTGCTGTTCGCGTATGAAGCGACGCCCGGGGGCAGCGATCTCTTTCAACAAATTTTGACCATGCTCGATCCCGACGTGGTACTTAACCTGTACGTGTCGGGGACAGCCGAACGAGCGAACGGAACGCTGACCCGTGATTTGGAACAAGCCAAGCGAGTTGGCCGGACGGTGGAAGTCATTGCCTTGCCTGGCAACGCGGGCGAGGAACTCCTGCGTACCGCTCGCGAAGGAGGCTACAGCTTGATCATCCTGGGTCATCCGGTCAACGCCGAGCAGGGTTCACCTTGGACACCGGACGTCGTTGAATTCCTCCGTCGCAACGCCCATTGTCCCGTTTGTCCGATCACGCTTCCGTCCTTGCCGCAGGGGGTGGAAACATAAACGTCAGCGGAGAGACGCAACGTCGTCGAAGTCGATGTGTACTCGATCTTGCTGAGATCAAAGATTCTACCGCGAACCATTCAGCATATCGGGCAAATGCCCACTCGATTCGATGAACGAATGCAGGTCCAGTATTTCGTCCTTGGTCAGAGCATTTAATAGCCCCGCTGGCATCGGCGATATTTTAGATTTGATTTTCTCATCGATGTCTTTTTTGCGTAGGGTGGTCAGTGTGTTCGGCGTGAGCAGATTGGTCGCGACATGGTACGTCGTGTCGTCTTCCTTCATAATAACGCCGACGATCACGCGGCCTTCCTTGGTGACAAACTGATAGTTTTGAAACTTCTCGTTGATCTTGTTCGAGGGTTCGATGATCTGCCGCAAGAGTTCTTCACCCTTCATCGTTTTCACTGATTCGGCTAAGTCCGGCCCGAGATTGACGCCGCGTCCCGCGATAACATGACACTGATTGCAGCGGGCTTTGGCGAACGCGGCCGTGCCCCGCGCGAGGGTCGGCTCATCGTGCGGATGCGCAATTTTATTGAAGTCGGCAAAGTCAGTCATGGCCCACTCTTGGACAACCTTTGGTTGGCTCGCGGCGAGGAGTGCGGCCGCCGTTGCCGCATCCCCGGCAACGACCATGTTTCCGTTCATCACGACCCAATGGCCGGGAAACGTGCAGACATAGGGATAAATGCCCGGCTCGGTCGGTGCGGAAAATCGCAACACGGTTATGATCGATGACCGGGTGGGGCCGACCATCGGCGTGGCGTGCAAAATCAAATCCCGTTTCGAGGGCGGGACAAAATCGGACAAGGCGTTGCGAGGGTCTTTGGCCATTTCGTTCGCGGCCATTCCAACCTCCGCCAGTGCATCGGGCTTAACAATCACCAGATTGTGATCGGTCGCGTCGGGATTCGTAAACACGATTTTTACCGGTTGGCCCGGCGTGACGGAAAAATCGCGCACCGTGAACAGCATTCGTTCCGATACGCACGTGAGATCCACTTGCTTGAGATTTTTCTGTCGGTCGAACTTGGCGTCGGCAGCGGTGGGCGGCGGTTCTTTGACAACGGCGACTTTGGCTGCGTCTTTTAAGAGTTTCGCAATGTTGTAGTTGGAATTGCCTTCCCAAAAAGGACGCAACGTGCTGGAGCCGAGCGCACAGGTAATTGCGTATCCCACATGACCTTCCTGCGGGTGTTTGAGAACATCGAGCATGGCCTCGAACGCGGCCTTCGTGCCGATGTAGCTCGCCGCAATCGCCGCCTCCATTCTCACGAGTCCGTTAGGGTCGTTCGCCGATTTGTTGAGCAGCTTCGCAGAATCGTCCAAATGAGAATGCCAATAGCGCAATTGCTGCGTCGCTGCCCCTCGGGCATGATGATCATCACAGGCGAGTAGCTCCCGTAAGACGTTGGTGTTCACCGCGCCGATCCAGCGATACATCCAGACGGCTTCAAGCTGATGATGGCGAAATCGCGGGTCGGCTCGATCCAGCTTCGTGACCCACGCATCGAGCGTATTCTTTACCTCCGTCGCGTCGCGTTCTCGCAACTCTCGTTTGGCCAAGTATCGAATCATCGTTTCGCGACGTTTGAGTAACTCTAGCAATTCGGAAACAGTCGCCCCGGCAATGCTTGGCGGTTCAGAGAGTGGTTTGCCTTTCGGAGTGATTCGCCAGATGCGTCCGGAGTGTCGATCTCGACGCTCGTCACGCAACGAATACTGGGCATGACCCTTGACGGGGTTGTACCAATCGCAGACGTACAGATCGCCACGGGGACCAAATTGCAAATCAACCGGAATGAAACTCAGGTTCGTCGAGAAGAGCAAGTCGCTAACGTATTCTTCGTCGTACCCGTGCGGACCTTCAATCCATTTGTGAATCTCGACTCGATTTGTCGGCTTGTAACGGACCTTGATGAAACTGCCTTGCATTTCTTGGGGAAACGTGGGCGAATCGACGAACTGTTGACCGCACGTTCCGGAATAGGCTTTTAGACCTTTGGGCGTCGGATGTTGCTGCGGATAGGGCGGGTTGAGCGCATGAAACGCGGCGGCATAGATCGGATGACTCGCGACGTGCTGCCCCCAATCATCAAACGTGACGCCCCAGGGGTTCGTGCTTTCGTAAGAACCAAAGGCCAAAAGCCGTTGCGAACGAGGCTCAAAACGAAACCAACCGCTCCCCTGTTGCCGCACGGGACCGTAAGGAGTCTCGACCTGCGTATGCAAAAAAATCGACTCGCGGAAGAGCAAATCTCCGTCGGGGGTCCAGGTGAAGTCATGCAGCGAGTGATGCGAATCCTCTGTGCCAAAGCCCGACAGAACGGTGCGATGGATGTCGGCTTTGTCCCCCCCGGTGCTATCCTTCAGAAAAGTGAGGCACGGTTGTTCGGAGACATACACCCCGCCTTCTCCAAACTCGAAAGAGAGCGGAATATGCAGATTGTCGGCGAAGATCGTTGCCTTGTCGGCGCGGCCGTCGCCATTGGTGTCTTCGAGAATGACGAGCTTGTCGGTTGGTTCGTTACCGGGATAGACGTGCGGATAAGCATTGGAACAACTGACCCAAAGCCGCCCACGAGAGTCCCATCGCATTTGAATCGGGTTGGCGATTTCGGGAAATTGTTCTTCGCCCGCAAAGAGATTGACATCAAACCGAGGATCGATTTTGAACGCCTTCATTTCGTCGGCTGCCGACAGCCATTCATTCACGCCGCGAGCTTCGGTGGCTTTGGGCAGCAGCGGGACATTGGAATCATCGACCTTGTTCAAGGTGTGATTGCCCTGCGCAATCTCCCAAATACGCTGATCACGGTTGGCGACCATGAGATCAAAGTTCCGCATGGCGGGGAGAAAGTCGAGATAACCGTAATCCTTATTTCGGCCACCGGTGTAGTAGAACGTGTTCAAAGGACGAAAGCGACGAAAAAACTGACGGTTTTTATCGACGATGGTCTCACGAAGGGGTACGCTCATTTTTGGCGGCTCAAGCTGAAATGTGCCACGAAACAGCAATTGCGAAAAGAGCCGGTCTCCTTGCTCCGTCAGATGAACGCCGTTGATCGTTATCGGTTCTTTTTTGTCCGGGGCCGCCATCGCGTTCACCGTATCATCAAAGACGTTGACGAAGCCGACCTGCTGTTGTTGGGCAACCCTCCCCATCGCTTCGACATACAATTTGATGCGAGCATTGTTCAAGTCGGTCGCCGGAACTTCGGGTAGGTTTTCATTCGCGATTGGGGAGACGAGTACAATCCTGGGTGCCGTTTTTCCGTTAAACGCTTTAGACTTCAGCCCCGACACGTAGTCCGACAGCTTGCGATGAAACTTTTCGATCCCCGCTTCGCCAGCAAATGATTCGTTGAAACCAAAGGCGGCGAAAATCACGTCGGCCTTCTCGTGGGTCAGATGTTGCTCGGTATCGGCGAAATTCGCCGGGCGCGGCTGCAATCCAATTTCGTCCGCCGACCAAGCCAGACAGCGAATCACCAAACGATGTTCCGGAAATTGTTGTTGAAGTAGTGCCTCAAAATTTCCAAACTCGGCGGAACGCTCAAGCAGCGTGTTGCCGATCAGGGCAATGTGGTCGCCCGGATTTAACTTGAGCGGCAACGTCGTCGTGACCGGCTCGGCCTTCGCGGGACGCAAGGCGGTGTTCGCATAAATTCCGTATTTGGAATAATCGTCACCCTTGTCACTTGCTTCTTTTTGGGCTTTTCCATTCTCGGCTGGCTGCTGTGCGTTGCCCGGTGCGGACAGAGTCACGGTGGCAACCAGCGCGAACAAAAAGGGAGCGACGAACTTAATCCGCAATTGCATTTTTAATGCTCCGTTGGACCGACTGATTTGTCTTGGGTACAAAACCTTTTGCTGCCTCATCGGAAGCGGCGACCTGTATTCGACTCTTAACAAGCTATCGTATCCCAATGGAGTTGCGAAATCCATTCTTCGAAACGTTGAGGTACTCCCGGGCAATGGCGACCAGAAGGTTCATTATTCCGTACCCGTCTCGCTCTGTCGCGCCCTACGATACTTGATATAATTACGATAACAGACAGGCTAGTTCACCCTATCATCCCCCTCGCATTGACTCCCAGGCGATAAATTGATTCGCAAGGAGTACTGATCCGGAGACATCCACTCCCATGCCTACTTCACCGACTACTCTTTCCCCCGACGACCTGCGACAGTACGACCGCGATGGATATGTGATCGTGCGGCGGTTGTTTGATGCCGACGAGATGCTCACTTTATTGAACTATGCGCAGCGCGATCAACAAATGCAGGATGCAGCTTACGGCCGTAAAGACGCGACCGGTCTGGAGACGAAACTCGCCTTGTGGAACCACCCCAGCGACGATTTATATGGTCTCTTTTCCCGCTCGCCTCGGATCATCGACCGTATGGAACAGATTCTCGACGGAGAGGTCTATCATTGGCACAGCAAGATGATGCTCAAAGAGCCGCGCGTCGGCGGCGCGTGGGAGTGGCATCAAGATTACGGCTATTGGTACAACAACGGCTGCTTGCTACCACTCCTGGCCAGTTGTTTGATTTCCATTGACCGGGCGAATCGAGAGAACGGTTGTCTACAGGTTTTGAAAGGCTCGCACGAAATTGGACGGATCGATCACAACAAGTCGGGCGATCAAGCCGGTGCCGATATGGAACGGGTCAACATCGCCATCGAGCGTTATCCACTCGTGTATGTCGAGTGCGAGCCGGGCGACGCGATCTTTTTCCACGGCAATTTAATGCATCGCTCGGATCAAAACCTTTCGGCGAATAGTCGCTGGTCGCTGATCTGCTGTTACAACGCGGCTCGCAATGACCCTTATAAAGAAAATCGCCACCCGCGATATACACCGCTGCACAAGGTCAGCGACGATGCGATTCGGGAGTGGGGAAAGCAGCAGCACTAAAGACAAGCACGAAATCCGAAGGACCGAAGAAGAAAATCCTAAACGAGGAATAAACAAGCAACCGGAATCATCTCGGACGTTTCGTTTCTGATTTATTTTTTGTATTTCCGATTTGCTTCGGATTTAGTGCTTCGTGCTCTTATTTTCCTTTTTTCGCCCTACTTCGTTGTTGTACCGGACGATTTCGCAGCGATGTTATTGATCGGGTTGTACGATTCGAGATCGCCCGACGATTGATCGAGTTCACGTTTCACGCCACCCCCTTGAAAACTCGTTCCCATG
>JAYUFG010000578.1:0-21620 GCA_043738845.1 Planctomycetaceae bacterium | reverse complement strand
ACCAAACACGACAACATAGTACAAACTAAACCGCCAGACTTGCATGTGCTTGAGCGGTTGCAGCAGTTCTTTCATCGAGCGTCCCTTGGCGGGCAAAGGATCGTTCGTCGGTGCCAGCCAATAGATGATCCCCGCCATGAGGATCAATAAACCGCTGTAAAACACGGGAATTGCCCGCCAGCCGCCGGGAATCAAGCCGCCCAAGTAACCTGACGCGGGAACGAGCGTCAACACGGTCGGCACGAAAATAACCAAGAGTTTTGTGCCGGACGCACCGACGTTGCCCGCCCCAAAAACGCCGAGCGCAGTCCCTTTACTCTTGTCGGGAAACCAAGCCGAATTCCACGCAATCCCGACGGTGAATGAATTACCGGCGAGACCAAACAGGGCGGCACACAACAGCAACATGGGGTAACTGGTCGCGTGGCTGAACAAATACGTGGGAATCGCCGTGAACAACAGCAGCGCGACCATCACATTGCGCCCGCCAAAACGATCGGCCCAGATGCCAAAATTCAAACGCAACAGCGCACCCGAAAAAATCGCCGCAGCGACCAACCATTCCAATTGAGAATCGGAGAGATTCACGCCGGTTGCGTTCATCTCTTTCTGCATCGGCACGCCCAGCACGCCGAGCATCAACCAGACCGCAAACAGCAACGTGAACGCCGCCGTCGAAAGCCACAAAACTTTTGAGCGGGAACGAGACAGTTCCAAATCGGACGGCGCGGAAGCAGGAGCGGTCACGAAAATCCTCGGTAAGCTAAAGGTGGGCAAATAAGAGACAACAAACCACAAATCGCACAACGACGGAAAGCGCGTCGGCGACGTGCCATGCTCGGTTGGGAAACACTTTTTGCCCGGTTCGACAACGCACGGATAACGACGGGCGAGGGGGGCGAATTCTCAGCACCCCAAAGCCGCAAAATTCACCCGACATTTTCACACTTGTGGAGTCGAACGACGGACAGCTACGGAAAGTAGCAGAATGCAAACGGGGTGCCAGGGAATCGGAAAACGTCCAGAAAGCGAACTCCCGCATCGTTTTTTCGGCGAAGAAAGTCGCTGTCCCGTAAGGAGTTGCGGACTGTCCCGAAAATTATTGACTGTGTTCAAAAAAACCGTATCGAACGGGATGCCCCTGCTCGTTCGCGGTTCGGGCCGTGCCTATTTATGATGCAGCCGCCCCGTAACCGACGAACCAGATGTCGGAATCATCACCATGCAAACAGGAGATGAAAGTTGCGGTGATTGACTCTCTCTCGCTGGCTTTTTTTGCGTTCAAGCCGCAGAGCGGTGGGAGGATGCAGTCCGCTGGGGAAGGTGTCGCAGGAGTATGCCGACGGTCCGTTCCGCCGCTCCTAAATTGGCGGCGACGAGTTCTTTCGCACGAGTTCCCAATTCATGGGCAAAGTGCGGATCACCCAAGCACTGTTTCACGAAGGCGGTTAGGTCCGGACCGTCCTGAATTACGCGGGCCGCGTCGACCGCGAGGAGTGACGCGACAATGTCGCGAAAGTTCCAGGTATTCGGCCCGAAACAGACGGCCGCACCGTAGGCGGCTGGCTCGATCATGTTTTGGCCGCCGCGATGGCCTAGACTTCCGCCGACGAAGGCAATCGCCGCCGTTCCCCACCACGCGCCCAACTCGCCGATAGTGTCCACTAAGAGAACTTGCCACGTGGCTGACTCATCGTCTTTCAACTCACTTCGCCGACGCCAAGTGAGACCCGATTGACTGAGAAGTTTGGCAACCTCGTCAAATCGCTCGGGGTGGCGAGGAACAACGATCAGCCGCAGCTTAGAATGCTGCATGACCAGTTCGCGAAAGGTGTCGAGGGCCAGTTGATCTTCGGGTGCTTGGGTGCTGCCCGCCAAGAAGATTTTGTCGCTGGGCCGGATGTTCGCCAATTCCCGCAGGCGTTTCGTAACGGGATTGTTGCGGTCGGTTTGTGCCCCGTCGTATTTGAGCGAGCCGCATGATTGAACGGCTTCCGTTCGGCAGCCCAGTGTGATGAATCGCTGCGCGTATTCATCCGTTTGCGCGGCGATGCAATCAATCCGTTGCAAGGTGTTGGCCAGAAGTGAACGAATCCGCCGATAACCGCGAAAGCTCTTGTCGCTCAATCGGCCATTCACGACCGCGACCTTGGCACCCGACTCGTTCGCCGCACGAATTAGATTTGGCCACAGTTCCAACTCGGCCAGGACGAGCAATGTCGGCCGAACACGGCGCATTGCCGCCCGAACGGCCCAGCTAAAGTCGAGTGGGCAATAAAACACAACGTGTTGCGGATAATTTTTTTTCGCCAATTGAAAACCGGCCACGCTCGTCGTCGAGATCACACCTTCGCAATCAGGCCGACGCCGGGCGAACTCTTTAAGCAGCGGTGCCAACAGATTCACTTCGCCGACGCTGACTGCATGAAACCAAATGCACGGCTCGTCGCCTGCGCGAACCGGCACCCGGCCGAAGAATTTTTCGGCGAAACCAGCGCGATACTTTCCCTTGCGCCAGGCTTGATAGAGGAGCCACGGCGAAGCGAGCAGCAGAACGAGCAGGTAAACCATGTTCAACAGATACGGCACCACGGAACTCCTTGTCCGAACTTGTACAAGCGGCGTCCCGCCGCTTGAATGAATAACGCGGCGGGACGCCACGTGTACAAGTGCCTTACGGCCCCACCCTCTTTCTCATGCAGCACTGTTTGTACTTTTTGCCACTGCCGCAGGGACACGGGTCATTGCGGCCGGTCCGTTCTTCGTGATTGCGTATTGGCTCGATCTTTTTATCGGATGCAGCACTCGAGTTCGCCGCCTGCTGCATTTCCGACATGTCGCTCAAGCTGGGTGCTTGCTCGTGAATCGCCGCGCTCTCTTTCCAAGTCGAGCCGACGAAATCCTCGTCCAGTTGTTCCATGCGAAAGAACAAATCGGTGACGCGGTCGCCAATCGCACTCCACATCAGTTCAAATGTCCGCATCCCTTCCCGCTTGTACTCGACCTTCGGATCAACCTGAGCATAGCCTCGTAGGCCAACGCTCGATTTCAGGTGATCCATCGTCAGCAGATGTTCCTTCCAGGCCATATCGAGAATTTGCAGAACGAGTGCCCGTTCCATCCGGCGAATTTCCGGACGAAAATGGTCCTCCGCCTCGTTCCGCAATCGCAATTCAAGATGGGCATGGTCACACGTCCCCAACTGATCGGCGGTCCAAGCACTCTCAAACTTTTCTTTGCCCCAGGCGGCGAGGGCCTCGAGTTTTTCGCGTGGCACGACCGCCTTGGCCAGTTGATCAGGCGAAGCGTCACGATCAAACAGTTCGTTCACTCGATTTTGAATCTCGGCAATCAGCGCATTGGTCGAAGCTTGGTTCGTGCGGCTGTGCTCAACAAGAACGACCTGAACTTCCTCACGCTGCTTGTTTTTCAAATCCTCCACATCGAGATCGACGTGAAACCGCTCCTTGGCCCAGGTCACGAGCGAATCGCGGTCGTAACGTTTATTCCCCTGGTTGTCGCGAGTGGTGAAGTGGGCCATACCCGCTTGAACGGGATACTCGACCTCGCGCTCTTCATACGCGGCTTCGGCTTTACTACGGACCAGTTTCTTAAAGGCTGGAAGGTCTAAACCGCGGACTTCTTCCGGATTGAGAACCAAGTTGAATTTATAGTGAACCCAACCGCACGCCGAACGCAGCCCGAAGTCCTCATCGAGGAAGCGGTCGCCTTCGCTCAGGTCGAGTTTGGCAATTGACTCTTGGGCTTGCTGGACAATGAGTTCCGCTACGCCGTCGCGGCCGACCTTTTTCAAATCGCGATCCCGCAGGCTCAACCGCCACCGCGTATTGGCCCACTTGGCCAGGGCTTCCCAGTTCCAAAACGATTCTTCCTCGTCGCTGGGAAGGTTCTCCTCAATGGCTTCGCGGGCTTGGCTTTCGGCCAGTCGTTCGGCTTCATCCCGGGCAAATTGTACGGCAGCTTTATTGTCCAGACCCTTAAAGTTTTTCGCTTCGAATTCGGTGAAGAGTTGGCCACTGGCCCATTTGGCGAAAGTCTCCGACCCGTAATTGCGGTCGAGAAACACATCGACGTTTTGCTCGACTTGTTCCTCAATCATCGTGAGAATTAACTCACGACAATTGACGCCGTCTAAAATACTTTGGCGATAACCGTAGACCCGTTTGCGCTGTTCGTCCATGACTTCGTCATATTCGAGCAGGTTTTTCCGGGAATCGAAATGTTGCTCTTCGACCTTTTTCTGGGCGGCCTCGATGCGGCGGCTGACCATGCGGCTTTCAATCGCTTCGCCATCCTTCATGCCGAGTCGTTGGAGAATGTTGCGGACCCACTCGCCCGCAAATTTCCGCATCAGATCGTCTTCGAGCGACAGATAAAACCGACTACTGCCGGGGTCGCCTTGGCGGCCGCAGCGGCCGCGCAACTGAAGATCAATCCGGCGGGCGTCGTGCCGTTCCGACCCGATAATATGCAGCCCACCCAATGTACGAACCTTGTCGCCTTCGGCCTTCATTTTTTCACGTTGTTCAATTTGCTGGACGAGGGCGGTCCATTCCTCTTGGGGAACGTCGAGCCGCGTGGCGTATTTCTCTTGTAGGATCGCCCAGGCCATCGCGTCGGGATTTCCGCCAAGGATAATGTCGGTGCCGCGCCCGGCCATGTTCGTGGCAATCGTCACGGCGGAAAAACGTCCCGCCTGCGCGACGATTTCGGCCTCTCGACGGTGGTGTTTGGCGTTGAGAACTTGATGCTTGATCCCGCGACGTTCGAGCAGTGCCGAGATGCGCTCGCTTTTCTCAATGGAAACGGTCCCGACGAGAATAGGGCGGCCACGACGATTGATGGTCTCGATTTTGTCCTTGAGGATCGGCTCTTTCTGTTTGCTGTCGCGCGGTTGAAACTCGATCGTTTCGCCCTCTTCCTTCGTGATCGAGCCAACTTTTTGCGAGCGATCTTTCATGTCGAGGACATCGAACTTGTGGATCAATTCGACCTCGTCGGCAATCGCGTTGTACTTCTCGCGTTCGGAGCAGAAAATCACGTCGGCAAAGTTTTGTCGCTTGGTATCGCGATTGGTCGGAATCGCGATCACGTCGAGCTTGTAGATTTTCCAAAACTCGGTCGCCTCGGTCATGGCGGTGCCGGTCATGCCGCAGATTTTCTTGTACAGCTTGAAGAAGTTTTGCAGCGTGATCGTGGCCAAGGTTTGATTTTCTTCTTTGATCTTGACCCCTTCTTTGGCCTCGACCGCTTGGTGCAGTCCATCACTCCAGTTTCGCCCCGGCATCAAGCGACCGGTGAACTCATCGACGATCACAACCTCATCCTCTTGCACGACGTAATTTACGTCACGCCGATAGAGGAAATGGGCTTTCAGCGAATTGTCGATCAGATGGGGCCACTCCATGTTGCCCGCCGTGTAGAAACTTTCTACACCGGCCAACTGTTCGGCCAGCCGCACGCCGTCTTCCGTCATGCTGCACGAATGTTCCTTTTCCTTGACCTCAAAATGCTGGTCCTTCTTCAATTGTCGGGCAATCCGGTCGGCATGTGCATAACGGGTGACATCGTCATGGGCTTGGCCGGAAATAATCAGCGGCGTTCGCGCCTCGTCGATCAAAATGTTGTCCACTTCGTCGATGATCGCGAAGTTGAGTTTGCCCTGCGACTGTTGGTGCATCTTGGGATAGTGATGATCGTCGCGGGCAGCGACCCGCATATTGTCGCGGAGATAATCAAAACCAAACTCGTTGTTCGTTCCGTAGGTAATGTTGCAGGCGTACGATTTTTGACGCTCGGCCGATTCCATCCCTCCTTGAATCGTGCCCACCGTCAAACCGAGGTTCATGTACAGCGGACCCATCCACTCCATGTCGCGACGGGCAAGGTAATCGTTGACTGTGACGACGTGAACGCCCTTGCCGTCAATCGCATTGAGATAGGCGGGCAACGTCGCGACGAGCGTCTTTCCTTCGCCCGTCATCATTTCGGCAATCGAGCCACTGTGGAGGACCATCCCGCCGATCAACTGCACGTCGAAGTGCCGCATTCCCAAGAAACGACGGCTGGCCTCTCGACAAACGGCAAAGGCGTCGGGCAAAATGTCATCGAGCGTTTCACCCTTGGAAAGCCGCTGGCGAAATTCATCGGTTTGGGCCTTTAGCTCGGCGTCGGTCATCGCCTGATACTTTGGCTCGAGGGCGTTGATCGCGTCCACGCGCGGTTGCAATTTTTTCACATATCGGGCATTCGACGAGCCGAACAACGACGTGATCGAGCGTTCAATCTTTCCGGAAATTCCGGTGAAGATCGTGCCGATGAGTTCCCAAATGCGTTCTAGTATTTCCATGGCGTCAGGGGCCTAATTGATGAGGGCGAAACAACGAAACAGCGGCGGGAGAAGGGACTTTCCTTCCCACGGTTGCCGACCAGTAGCGGACTAGGGTAAAATCGGTGGCCGCAAGGGCTTTTTCCGCTCAGCGCGCACCGCACCCAGTGGACGTTTTTATTTAACGTAAAACATTCCTGCTACGTAGTTTATAGCGATTACGGAGAAGGGTCAATAACGGTTCGATGGTCGTCGATGCGGCAGTGCAACCCGTAAATCGTTCGTTTTAACGTCGTTTTTGGTGTTTTTGATCGGCTTCGTGCCGTTCGGTAACTCGTTCCGTGGCGTTCTCCGCCCGTTCTCAACCCGTGATTCGTACCGTGTCCAGGGAAATCGTCACTACTGATATTCGTGGAAAACTGGTGTTCCTTGGAACAGGAACGTCGGTCGGGATTCCGTTGATTGGCTGCGGTTGCGGCACCTGCAAGAGTTTGAATCCCAAAAACAACCGGACTCGCTGCGGAGTTGTGCTGGGCCTTCCGGAGGGAAACCTACTGATCGACACGCCGACCGAGTTACGGATTCAGCTCCTAAGGGAGGGACTCGGCCGAATCGACGCGACCGCTTATACCCATGACCACGCCGATCACTTGTACGGCATGGATGACCTACGGCTCTTTCCGTATTATCAGGGACAGCCGATGCCCATCTATTGTGAAGAGGCGGTCGAAAACCGGCTCCGCCGTTCGTTCGACTATTGTTTTGTTCCGCGTGCGCACGAGTATGCAGGCGGCGTTCCGCAAATCGAAATTCGTCGGATTGGGCTAGAACCGTTTTCGCTCCTCGGCGCGCGGGTCATCCCGATCCGTCTCGAACATGGCAAGTTCAAGGTGTTGGGCTATCGCGTGGGCAACGTGGCGTATTGCACCGACACGAATCATATCCCCGACGAGAGTTGGCCACTGTTAGAAGGTCTCGACGTGCTGATTCTCGACGCTCTGCGATTTCAACCCCACCCAACGCATTTTTGTCTCGACGAAGCCATCGATGTAGCGCAGCGACTTCGCCCGCGACAAACGTACTTCACGCACATTTCGCACGAAATGGAACATGAGAAAGTGAGTTCGCAACTTCCGCCCGGAATCGCGCTCGCGTATGACGGGTTACAGGTCGCGTTATCGTAATGGCGGTGTCGTCGTAGCGGTTCCGTAATGGCATCGACGTAATGCCGACGACATCGTTCGCTTAGCCGCCGCCTCCACGCGGCATTCCGGTCGTGGACGACCGGGCTAAGCGACGCGTCAACGGATACTAAGCGATCGCGCCGACCGGGCTAACCCGCCGCGATGGCCAGCGACTTTTCGCGTGGGGCCGGGATGAAGTGTCGCTCGATCAACCGATGAAACACATAAGCGGCCGCCAAGGACATCGCAATGCACAGCGGCAGTACGCCGATCAACGTTTCGCCGTTGCCCTGAATTCCCTGCCGGAAAAAAGTGAAGCTAATCGCCTTCACGATCAACGGGTGGCAAAGATAAACACTGTAACTCATACCACCGACGATACGAAACGGTTTCGACCAGATTGAGGTCTTGACCGCTTGATCGAATGGATACAAGAACGACGCGAACAAGGCAAAACTGCACGCGATCAGCCGCTCTACATCGCCGTTGGGGTCGAACTCAAACAGGCGACTTGGACTGCGCAAGGAAATGAGAATGCCGCACAACAGGACGCCGTGAATCCAGCGAATTTGCGTTTTTGAGGCAACATTAACCCGATAATAGAGCAAAATGCCCGCCGCGATTTGGAACCACCCACCATCGAATAGCGAGCCTTTCACGTTGTAGCCCAACTTCCACGCAACCATTTTGCCGAGCATGACCAGACCCGTCACGACGGCCGCTGCGGTGAAAATTCTTCGTGAGGCACAGACGAGAATTAAAGCCGCGACGACGTAAAATTGTTCTTCGTAACACAGGGTCCAGGTGTTGGGGAGCAGGTGCGCAGCCTCTCCACCAAAGACGCAGTGTCGCCACGATTCCGTCAGCGTGATGTTGCCGAGCCATTCCCAACCGCTCATCGTTTCCGGATTCGGGACCGTAAAGACGCCGTCGTGAAAGAGTCCGGGCCACTGCAAGTTGACGACCGCAATCACTGCCGCCGAAAGGCCAATCGCCGTCCAATACGGCGGATAAATTCTCCAGAATCGCCGCTTGGCGAATTCGAACACGCCCCCTTTTTTCTGTCTGGCGTGCAACGTCGCCATGATGCAATAACCGCTAATCACAAAGAAGATCGGGACACCCACCCAGGCCCGGGCGGCGATCCACATTCCGAGCGAGCCGAGGTCGTGAACGGTGCCCGATTGATCTAAGAAATAATGTCGCGCCGTTTGCATCGTGGAATGAAACACGACGAGCATCAAGCAGCAAACGCCCCGCCACATGTCGAGCGAATCATAGCGGCGCGATTTTTTGATCGGCACAAGGACTTCGGCAGCGACAGGTTCGAGACACGCTGCGTCGTTCGGCAAACTTGTTTCCGGCGATCCGTCAATTTCTGACAATAATTCGGTAGACATAAAACACCCAGGCATTTGGCCTAAATTCGTTGCGACACGCTAATTGTCGTCTTTCGCTCCGCGAAAGGACGGCCTAGCACGGAGTGAAAGGCGACAATGGGACAGTTCATAAGTGCGCGTCATACACGCGCTGGTACAAACGGTCTCCCACAACTCTACGTCAGGTCGCTCCCGACGGTGATGGCTTGGCACCGACCTAGCCACAGCGAAAATGGACGAACCACCGTCACAATTGGAATTGCCGGTTTCTTCGCACCTCTCGTGCCCGGAAGAATGCTAGGGTTGCATGGTCCATCCTTCAACCAGTAGGTCATCCATGTCACTCGTTCGCGAACCTGAATTCTCCCCACCGAACTCTCCCGCCGCGTCGTTTGTCGTCAACGTCGTGACGGGGAATGAATTGCCGGAACGTCTGTTGCAACAGGTCGCAAGCTTGGAAGGAATCGGGCCTTTCGCGCGTTCCGCTTGGTGGAGCAGTTGGTGGAAGAACCTTCGTCCACGTGGGAGCGAACTATATATTGTCACCGTGCAGCAGGCCGACCGACTCGTCGGCCTTGCCCCTTGGTATCGTCAGCCGGTTCTCGGACTGGGCAAGGTCGTCCGTTACCTAGGCGACGGTCGCGCCTGCTCCGACTATGCGTCGATTGCCGCGCTGCCCGAAAAACGGGCCGACGTGTGGAACGCCATTTCCGGCTGGGTCGCTACGGAGGCGGGCCGTAGTTGGGACGCGATGATTCTCGAAGGAGTCTCCGCCGCCGACACCGAACAACACGCTTTTTACAAACAACTTAGTCAGCGCGGCGTTCTGGTCGATCAGCGGGCGGTTGCGAATACTTGGCGGGTGGCGTTGCCCGAAACCTGGGATGAGTATGTCGCGTTGTTCTCGAAACAACATCGCAACCGACTCCGCCGTGCCAAACGCGACCTGTTCGATTCCGGTCGCCTTGTGTTGCGACGAGTGACGAACGCCGCCGATCTCGAAAAGGGTTTTGAAATTCAACGCCGTTTGCATCAACTGCGGCGACAATCACTCGGCGATGCGGGCTGCTTCGCCGACGACCGTTTCGAAAAATTTGTGCGTGAGGCGAACGCCGCGTTCTTGGTCGACCAATCGCTCCGCCTGCAATGGACCGAGTGCGATGGTGAGGTGATCGCTTTTGATAGCGGATATGTCCAGCATGACGGCGTGTTTGTGTATCAAACGGCGTTTGATCCGAGCAAGTCCGAACTCAGCCCCGGTCGGTTGCATTTTCAAGCCTCGCTGCTGAAGGCGATTGAAGAAGGTTATCGCTATTTCGATTTCCTGCGGGGAGACGAGCCGTACAAAGCCCACTTTCACGCCGAGCCGATTCCCGTTTTGGAAACCCGGCTGATTGGCCCGCGCGTCGCTTCACGACTAAGTCATCGCGTGTGGACATTTCAGAAGCAAGTGAAATCGCGCGTCCGACAATTCCTCGACGCTCGTAAATCGCCAAATGGCGAGCCGGGAGCGTTAGCGACCGGAGCCGAGTCTCACTCCACAGCCGAATCGAACACCACTACCGCCCCTAACTCGACGACGTAACAACGCGAACAATGGCGAAATGTCAATTGCATGACTCCCGCCGCTCACTCTATAATTGACGATATGAGTACCGCCACATCCCATATCGAGATTCGTGTCAATCGCGCAGGTCAGACGCGCGCGTTTCTCGTCGGCACGCGCACTCGAGTGCAAGACATCGCAATGATGGCCGAACTACGTGGCGATAGTCCCGACGAGATTGTTCGCAGCCTTCCCCATTTGACCTTGTCTCAAGTCCATTCGGCACTCGCTTACTTTTTTGAATACCGTGACGCCATCGTTCAGGAGATGAAGGACGATGCCCGATTTGTTGAGGAGTTTTCGCGGACGACTGGCCCTGGACCGTTGGCGTTGAAACGATTAGCCCAGGACGCGGATGGCGATGCGTTTTCATCTTGATGAACATGTCGATCACGATGTCGCGCGGGGCCTGCGAAGTCGCGGTATCGACGTCACGACCTCGACCGACGCAGCCCTCACCGGTGTCGATGACGAAGGACATCTACTGTTTGCTCGGCAACAGCAACGCATCATCGTTACGCACGATGCCGACTTTCTGCGACTGCACGGCCAAGGTTGCGTTCACGCGGGAATCGTCTATTGCGCTCCACAGTGCCGCACGGTGAGCGAGATCGTTCGCTTCCTTTGCCTGATGCACGACTGCCTAACGACGGAAGAAATGCAGCAACACGTGGAATACTGCTGAACGATGTCCTCAAGCACGCTCAGGCCACCCCTGTATGGAATTGTAACAACCGCTTGCGCACTTCCTGCAACGTCTCGTCCAGCGTCGAAGTTCCGGCCGTCAAGCCAACCACGTCCCATTGCGACAGCCAGTCGAGGTCGAGTTCCGCAGCCGCGGCGACCTGTTTTGCGGGAATGTCGTTCGCGTGACAAAGAGCCAGCAACTGCCGCGTGTTGTTCGAGTTGTGCCCTCCAACAATCACGACGGCGGGCACCTTTTGCAAAAGCTCCTGCATCGCCTCTTGTCGTTGACGAGTCGGTTCGCAAATCGTATCGATGCAACGAATCTCCGACGTTGGATTACATTCCACGATCCGCGCTCGCAATTGTTCACTGAGCGCAGGAGGGAGCGTCGTTTGACAGACGATGCCCAGTTTAGGCTGACCAAAGTTGCGGACATTTTCCACTCGGTCCACGACGGCGAAATCGGAAAGGTCTTCGACGATTCCGCGAACCTCAACGTGACCCGGCTTGCCCAACACGACCACGAAATAACCGTCGCGTTGCAACTGCCAGGCGGCGACATGCACCCTGCGCACCAAGGGACACGTCGTGTCGATCAACGTTTTTTGGGCGGCTCGCAGACGGCGTCGCTCTCGATCACTGATCCCATGCGCCGTGATGAGGATATTCGGCGAGTTCGGCAGCGTGTCACGGTCTTCCTCCGACATCTGGGCAAAACCCTGCTGGGCAAGCTGATACAGGACGACCTCATTGTGAACCAACTCGCCATGGATTGTCGTGGCGGTCGGCTCCTCGACCTCCGCCACTCGCCGCAAGGCATCTCGCACGCCAAAACACATGCCGAATGTCTCCGCCAAGATGACTTTCATGCAACACCTTTTGTTCGTGAGTTGAAATGAATCGGTAACGTAACTTTGTATTACAAAGTAAATGGACGAAGAAGCCTTGGTTGTCAGGTACCCCGTACCTGACCTACAAGAAACTTCACCCTTGGATCATTACTCATTGATTCGACATTCGTCATTCGTCATTTTTCATTTTTCATTCATCATTTCCTCAAGCAGGCGACCAACCGCCCGACAGTTTCGACTTTCGCTGACTGGCTGCTGTTCGTTGGGCCGCAGCGGCGTCGGCTACGACTTGCTCCAGCACACTCAAATAACTTTGAAATCGCCGTAGTCCGGTCGCGGTCAACACGACCATTGTTTGCGGTCGGCCGGGCTGAGAGAGTCGTTTCGTGGCCACGAGTCCAACTTCTTCCAAGACGGCCAAGTGACGATTAAGGTTTCCGTCCGTCAAAGTACACAGTTCCTTCAGATCGTTGAACAACAGTCCCTTCGGCTGTGCGACGAGCGACGTGAGAATCCCCAGCCGGGCCTTCTCGTGAATGACACGTTCTAAACCCTCATACGCAAAACGGCCTTCGGCCGGTTTGTTGGGTTTATGCTTCTCGCGTGCGCACATAAACATTTCTTTCCAACGTGAAGTACAAAACGAGTGCGGCGAGCAATTGCCCACCGCCGAATAACAATCCCATCGACCAGGGCGAAAGTGCGGCCCCTCCCGCCCCCGACGTGAGTGCAACCGCCCCGCCGCACAAATAATACAGCCCAACCAGAAAAATCGCCTTCGGCAATAACCGATACGATGCGAACACACCCAGACTGAATACGATTGCCCACAGGCCGGGCAACATCCAGGCCACCGCTGATGCTCGCTCCGCGATGACCGCCGTCAGCACTCCGCCCGCGACGAGACTCGGCGTGAATTGCTCGATGGCCAAAACGGTTTTCTCACCGGCCAAGGGGGAAGGATTGCTCCTGGCCCGCCACCCCATCTCGGTGCCGACGACGAGCAGGGCGACGAGGGCCGTCCCAATCCAGAGTGAAAGATAACTGTTTAATTGTTCGGTCGGTTGCGGAATCCAAACGGCTTGTACGACGGCCGCCAATCCGCCGAGCAAACTAGAAAATCCGACCGTGAGCGAACGATACCCACGAAAGACGGCCGTCTGCGCGATTTGCTGCCGAATTTCGGCGATCTGACTAAGGGCGTCGTGAAGTTCCATGCTGAGTACCTGCTCTCATGCCAAGGGTCGAATCATATAAATTACGGTCGCGATGAACGAGACGATTCAGGTTGCTACTTTTACCGCAACGCGGTTTTGTCCTCCAGCCCAAGGTTGCCGCGTAATCGCGGCTACCTTGGGTTACATTTGCATGGCATTTCAACCCCACCGGGGTTGTGTCCCTCCCGGCGGACGCAACCCCGGTGGGGTTGAAGGGTTGTCATGCCGCGAGCCCCACGGCTTGTGGTTTATTACTCTGTAATGCAAAGTATCTGATTTCGCATTTCAGGTCAAGAGGTAAAGCAACACCACAAATGGCGGAAAACGACGGATCCCTCCCTGAATCCCGCGGGCCAAGGGTTGATCAATCAACAAAACCGCAGACGCCCGTTGGAGAAATAACTCGCCGAACGAGCGTCCGCGTTATGTTTTACAAATCACAAATCGCATCGGCTTACGAGCGACTACGCCTTGATCTCGTAACCCTTGCGTTGTTCCCGCGCGACGAAGCCGTTCGCTTCGCTGTCGCCGACGATTTCTTCCTTGATCGGATCCCACTGGATTTTGCGGCCCACGCGGATCGCAATGTTCGCCAAGTGACAGGTCGTCATCGCCCGATGGTGCGAGTAAACGTCCGAGATCGGTTGCGTGCGGTCCTTAACGCACTCGAAGAAATTGCCCATGTGACTGCCGGGCTTCTTCCCCTTGTACAGTTTCGTGATGAGTTCGTCGGACAGCGGTCGGTCCTTCAGTTCATCGACCGGCTTGCCCGCAAGTTTTCCGCGGCTGACGAAGAATTCGCCCTTGTCGCCGATGAAGGTGATCCCGTTCTCTCCGTCCGAACGAATCTCGACGACGACGCCATCGGCGAATTTGCAATTCACCGCGAACTTGTTCGCCGTGTTGTACTGATCCGACTCGGTCGGCATTCCATTCTTATACGGGACGGGAAATTCGGCCGTTCCTTCGACACTGATTGGACCGGTCGCATCGGCACCAATGGCCCAGTGAGCGATGTCCACATGGTGCGCACCCCAGTCGGTCATTTTGCCGCCGGAGTATTCGTACCACCAGCGGAATTCATAATGCGTGCGGCCTTCGGGATACTTGCCCGCCATTTTTCCGCCCGCCATAAAATCGGTCATGGGAGCTTGGCCCAGCCACATGTCCCAGTTCAACTCGGCGGGCGCGGCGACCTTGCTCAGCTTGGCACTTTTGGGTGCGCCGCCGATCACGCAGATGACCTTTTGCACTTTGCCGATGCGGCCGTCGCGGACCATTGCGGCCGCATTGAGAAACTTGCTGCCCATCTCGGACCGCTGCTGCGTGCCAACTTGAAAGACACGACCGGTCTCTTTGAGAACTTTGGAAATTTTCTTGCCTTCGTCGATGGTCAAGGTCAACGGCTTTTCGCAGTAGACATCCTTGCCCGCTTGCAGGGCTTCAATCGCACACTTCACGTGCCAATGGTCGGGCGTGACAATCGTCACGATCCCGATGTCCTTGCGGTCGAGAATTTTGCGATAATCTTCGTAGGCGTCGGGCGTATGATTTTGCTTTGCCAGGACGAGTTTCTGACCGTTCTCAAGGTGCTTCTTATCAACATCACACACGGCGACGACATCGCCGAACTTCATCGCTTCGGGTCCGACAGCGTGCCAACGGTCGCCGGTGGCAATACAGCCGACAAGTGGGCGGTCGCTCTTTTTGTCCTCAGCCTTCGCAGCGGTGGTGAAGATATAGGGCGTGGCCAATCCGGCGGCGGCAACGCCAGCCGACCCTTGCAAAAATTTGCGGCGAGAAAATCCAGACTTGCTCATGAAGTTACTCCTGAGAGGGAAAGGGGAAGAGGGTGGTGAACGGTAAGTGGTGATTAAATTAAGTGGCGAGCCGGAGGGCGTAAGCCCCCGGAGTTAAACCGTTCGTATCAGTCTATCTTCCGGCCCAGGCAATTGCCAGTATTTATCCGACGCTCATTCTCTACTCTTACGTTTCAAGTTTCGATTTATTGTGCCCTTGCCGTAAATGTCCGTTTTTCCGCCGGGTGGCCTTATCGACTCATCAACCTCAGACCAAGTACATCGGTTGATCGACCCGCAGGCCGGGTGCGATCTTGTCCCGACATTCTTCGGCCGAATTGGCGAACAGCGGGCTAATTTCCACCAACACATTGTCCGCCATAATCGCCCCGGCACTTTTTAACCACGAGCGATGGAGGGCCACAAGTGCCGCCCGCGCACTCTCGGGCGTGTCGCGTTTTTCGCCCGGTGCATTTTTCACCGGCATAAAGGCGAGTCGGTCTTCGACCTCAATCGCCAGTGGATTTTTCGCGGCGGGCAACAGATCAAAAATGAACCGTTCAAACTTGATCGCGTTCGGCTCGGCGACCTCAATCATTTTACCCTCGGCATTCACGAAAGGAACTTTTTTGCGAGCTAAGTGAAAGGGAAGGCTTTCCGCGTCGCCGCTCATTCGTTCGAGGAACGCCGCATCGAAGACGTGCATCGCCGTGTTGCCTGCCCAAAGTTTCAAAGAACCATCTCGGGTAGAAAACTGTTCGGCCACGGCGGCAGGCAAGTCACTGTACTCGATGATCCGGGCCGCGCCGTCGATGGAAACGAAGTTGCCCACCTTGTCGAGTGGAGCGTGTTTGGCGACGACGAGCGTCGTCAATTCGCTCTCGGCCAATCGGTGATGGCCGATGTATTCGGGATCACAGACGGGCGACAAAGGGTTATCAACCTGAATATAAAACAATTGTTCCACCCCCCGGAGGCGTATATCGTCCAAGCCGCCACTCTTCGCCAAACCGGCGAGTGTCCCGCCGTGACCGTCCGGACTGAGCGAAAGTTCTCCCTTCTCGGCGAGCAACAATTTTCCCGACGCAATTTCAACTGCGGGCATGGTTCCCTGACAGAAAACATGCAAGTCCTCGGCCAGCAAACCAAACCGCGAATTGACATCGAGAAAATCGAGCGTTTCCTCATGGGTGGCGGGACTCGTCATCAAATACAGCGGAACCCGCACGCCGTACTTCCGTCCGACCGCGATAATTTTCTCGAACAGCATTTGAAATAAGGTCGCGCCGGATACCGGTCCGATGGGGAACATTCCCTTTGGCCTTGGAAATCCTAGCCGCGTTCCTTGACCGCCCGCGACGATAATCACGCCGACCCGGCCAGCGCGCAAGGCTGTTTCACCTTCAATTCGGGCGGCTTCCTGAGTGGTCGCGTTTTTTTGCGCGTCGAGTCGAATCGCGTGCGGAGCTTCGGCACGTGTGGCCAGGGCTTTCCAGTCGATGGCACCCGCCTCGTTCCGCCACAGGCGTTTCAACAACGACAGATCAACGGTGCGGATTTGCTCTGCGAGCATGGCTTGAGCATCACTCGACAATTCGTCCCAAAAAGTGAGGACGTGTTCTTGATCGTGCGGTTGAAGTTGTAACAGTAGTTCCGATTTCATGCGACCAGATTCGTTGGGCCAGTTCGCTTGGAGAGTCCTCACCCCGGCCGCGATCTGGCTGCGTGCCCGTCGCCATCGTAACAAATGTTAGCCTGCTTGCCGACTACAAAAAGGGCACGTTCCTGGCCCGGTCGTGTCGGGTGAAGTGCGAATCGCTTGCGTCTCTCGATAACCGCAATCGCTACACCGATGTTCCCACGAATCGATCCGCTCGTCTTTGACGAAGCAATTGTACGTGCAAGCAATCTGTCCTTGTTGACATTGCGGGCAGGAACTGATTTCTTGTCGATCACGGGGCATGAATTTGATTTTCGATGATACAAAAATCGTGGAGTGAGTCGGTCGGTCGGTCGCGATGGGCCACTACATTGTAAAAGGAGAACGAGATTTAGGTCCGGCACTTCAATAACTGTCCCGATATTCGTCTTTCGCGCAGAGGCTGTGAGTTTATTGAAAAGTTCGACATTCGTAAGTTGTAGGGTCCGCTGTGCGGATCGGGAGTTTGTGAATCATCCTGTTAGTTTCCGTGAGTAATAATAGATGGCGAACAAATGGTCCGCACAGCGGACCCTACGGATCGGACGTAAGTTGCTAAAACAGCCTGGGAGTGAAAGATGACAGTATTGTAGGTACCACCGCTCAACGATCTCGCCCAATTACCCCGGTGATTACTTCTTGGCGTCGAACATCGGGTTATTTCGGTCGCCACGCGACAACAAATACGCGAGCAGGTCGAGCATCTCGTCCTCGTGGAATGTGTTTAGCAACCCTTCGGGCATCATCGACGTTTTGGACGGGACCATGACGTCGATTTTGTTGCGGTCCACAGAGACGGTTTGATTTGGACTGAGCATGTCGGTGTTGATGACCATGCTGTCCTTACTGTGATTAACGACTCGACCGACGATGACTTTGCCGTCGGTCGTCTGAATTTGCACGGCGGCATATTGATCGCCAATCACTTTGCTGGGGAGGACAATCGACTCGATCAGATCGTGACGATTGAAACGGCCAGCGGCACTGGTCAGGTCTGGCCCGTTCGCGCCCCCGTCGTTGTCATACCGATGACAGGCGAAGCATTTGGCGGCGGCGAACATTTTGCGACCTCGGTCAAAGTCGCGTTGCACGAGTCCCTTTTCCGCCAGGGCTTCGACCTCGTCCATTGTCCAATTTTTGACCATTGGCCGGGGTGGGAAAATCTCGGCCAAAGCGGTCTCTGGCTTCGCTTCCAAAATCGGCTTGAGTTCCTTCTTTTCCGCGTCGCTCAGATTCTTAACGGCGTCTTCTTTAATGTGTTCGACGAACAAGGCAAAACTGTTCCCGCCTTTATAGGTTGCCGCCTTCACGAACCATTGAAAATAACTCTTTCGCAATTCGGGCGTCCAGCCTTCTTTCAACATCCGCAATGCGCGAGCGTATTCGATCTGTTCCTCTTGGGTCGGGGCGTCGGCCAACATCTTGATCGTTTTGCCGGCGGCCGACGGAGCTTGCAAGTAAACCATCAGATTCGACAAGTCGGCGTTCAATTCACGCTGCTTGGTCGGATAGACCGAATCGAATTTCGCAATGGTTCGTTGACGAATCTCCGCCGAAGGTTTTCCACACCGGTTGAACATGACCGAATAAACTCGCACGAGTTCCAGTCGTTGCGTCACCGTCAATTTTTCCCAGTCGATCTTTTCCAACGAGGCGGCAATTCGCGATTCCAGCACCGGGTTTCCATCGCGATCCCCTGACTTCCGATGAAATGGATCGGTCGCCCGAACGCGAACCAAGGCCAGTAACGCCGTGATTGCGGCGTGCGGCGATGTTTCCGTCAAGGCTTTTTCTTCCCATGAACTGGGGTCTTGATGTTCAATCGCGACCCGCGCGGCGAAGCGGATAAAACGGTCGGCATCGCCCAAGTAAGGCCACGCGACCTCAACCGCTTTGGAATCCTTCTTGCCGTGAAAGGCTTCCAGTTTGTGACGAATTGCCCGGGCATCTTGCCCACCGTCGGGCGTGGCGGCGACCTCGGCGGTCGATTCGCTTCCGACGTAAGTCACGCGATACAAACCGGACTGTGTCTGTCGGCCGCCAATCGTGAAGTACAACGCACCATCGACCGGATTGACGACCACGTCGGTCAGTGGCAGCGGCGTACCGATGACAAACTCCTCCATCGTCATCGTGTACGTTGAACCAGCCGGTTGCAGATGTCCAGCGTACAACTTGCCATAGCTCCAATCACAGGAATACAAAGCATCGCGATATTTGGCCGGAAATTTTGCACCGTAACCAAACGTCATTCCGGTCGGACAGCCCGGACCAACATTGTAAATCGCGGGTAAGCTGTCGGCGTAATACTCGGGCCATTTTCCGGCACCGTTCCGCCAGCCGAATTCCGACCCACTGGTCGCGTGACAAATTCGCGTGGGCCGATACCAAGGCGTGTTGAAGTCCCACTCCATGTCGGCGTCGTAGGTGAACAACTCTCCGTCCCGATTGAACGCGGCGTCGAATTGATTGCGATAACCGTTGGTAATGAGTTCCAAGTTCTTGCCATTCGGATCGGACTTGTAGATACAGCCGCCGGGCGCGAGGACGTCCTTCATAAAACCCCGTCCGTCAGGCATCCGCGGCAACAAATGATCCTCGCCCCACAGTCGTGGCACACGCGAGGTAGCCGGTTCGATAAACTTCGTACCGTCGCCCACCACAATGTGCAACGATTTTTTATCGGGCGACAGGAGAATTGCATGTGGGCCATGTTCGCCTGCTCCATTGATCGAGAGGAGTTGTTCGATTTTGTCGAGTTGGTCGTTGTTTCGGCTCGAGGTGACGCGATAGAGACCGCTCTCATTCTTAAACGCGGCGGTCTTGTTGACCATGACATACAAGGCGTCAAACGCCCACAGAAGTCCGTGCGCTCCGCCAATCTCGGCGGGGATACGTTCGATCTTCGGCGGTCCCGCTTGTCCAACGGCGGGCGGCGTGATTCGATAGAGCGGGCCGATTTGGTCGCTCGTGATCAGTCGTCCCTTCGGATCGACGCACAGATTAACCCACGAGCCTTCTTTCTCTTTCGGAACGGAATAGATTAGTTCGGCTTTGAAACCTTTGAGCAGTTTCAATTGTTCGGCGGGAGTGGCGGTCGCGGCGGCGGCGATTGATTTTTCGTTGCCCTTGGTCGGCGGACCTTTTTGACCTTTGGGAGTTGCGGCCGAGACGACCGACGTCGAAAAGTAAACGAATGACAACGCAATCAACGAGCGAATCAAAATGCCGCAACGAGAACGAATCATGGGAGGAATTCCTGATAAACGTGGGCGATAGGGGGATAGTCCGGTGGGTGGAAACCGATGAACAGGCGGGAGGCTAATATCATAATCAGGCCCCGGCGTTCGGGCGACCCCCGCCGGAAAAAAACCCCTTTTGTGTGGTGTCTCTTTCAGGTTATGATGCGAAAGCCGTGATTTATACGCCGCGCGGCCAAAAACAACCTATTGGTGGATTAGGCACACCAACGGTCTTGTGGAGTATAGTTTCCCACCATCGCTTTTGACTGTTTTTTCATGATCGCCATTATCGACTATCAAATGGGCAACCTTCGCAGCGTGCAAAAGGCGATTGAGCACGTCGGTCATCAGGCCGTTATCACCAGCGACCCGAACGAACTTCGTCGGGCCGAGAAAATCATCCTGCCGGGTGTCGGGGCGTTCGAGGACGCGATTGCGGAGATTCGCCGTCGCGATTTGGTCGGCCCGATCAAGGAAGCCATCGAGCAAAACAAACCGTTTCTCGGCGTCTGTCTCGGTTTGCAACTCCTCTTTGATCGAGGGTACGAAGGGGGTGTCCATGAAGGGCTGGGAATCATCCCTGGCGAAGTTCGCAGATTTGAAGTCCCCAAAGAATACAAAGTTCCGCACATGGGCTGGAACGCCGCCCGCGTCGTTCGTCGCCCGCCGATTCTCGACGGCATTTCCGACGGGGCGTACTTTTACTTCGTTCACTCGTATTATGTGGTGCCCGAGGATAGTTCGATTATCGCAACCGAAACCGACTACGCCACCCCGTTCTGCTCGATGATCTGGCGCGGCAATTTATTCGCAACCCAATTTCATCCAGAAAAGAGCCAGGCCGACGGCCTGCGGTTATACAAAAACTTCGCCGAGTTGAAGGTCTAACCTCGCCTACCTCGCGATTAGAAACGTTTCTGAAACGGAGAACTTCCCCGTCGCAATCAAGCCCGCGATGCGGAACGGGACAACAATTCTTGGAGTTCATTCAACGCCACCGGGTCGGCGCGTGGAAGGGCGTGCAAAGAGTTCCCAAGGGAAAAATTTGTGCGCAGCCGACCGCGTTGGCCGGGGTGTTCTTGGTTTTGGGCGGCCAATATATTGGTCGCGGGTGCTTTCGCAAAATCGAGCCGGTCCGAGGCCCTCACCCCGACTCTCTCCCGGAAGGAGAGGGAGAACTAATGGATCGGCTCGTCGATTTGCGTCGGCGGGTGTCGTTGCATGGGAATGCAATGACGGGTTTGCTTTCGCAGAGGCCGAAGTGAGATGTTTCTGTGATAACCCGCTCGTACTATGTGTCACCGAACCATTCAAACGGTTTCTACGTCAGCCCGCTCCCGGCGCGCGTGAAGAGGAAAGCAACACGAGGTCGCAATCGTTCACGACTACGCGGTCGGCGGCGCACGAGGACAACTTCGGTAGGAGCGTTTCGTTTTTCCGTCGTAGTGTACTACGTTGGTCCGCAGCAATGTCCTTGTGGCTGCGGTGGAAACGGCTCGGAAGGACCAGTTGGACACAATCGTTCGCTCGGGCAAGACTTGTACAAGCGGCGTCTCGCCGCTTGCTGACGCGGCGAGACGCCGCGTCTACGAGTTTTGCATTCGCGA
>JAYUFG010000577.1:0-8190 GCA_043738845.1 Planctomycetaceae bacterium | reverse complement strand
CAAGGTGTTATCGGACAAGGATCGTCCAGCTTCCGAGTGGTCATTGTCTTCTTGCTTTCAATTGTTCACGCGTCGTTGACCAAGATGATACTTGCAGTTTTCTAAATACTTCGCTCTGATGAAAGAAGAGAAAAGAAGAAGGTTGCGAGAGAGATCGCAATGCGTGCGATTCCGCCACCGTGACGTTCACCGATTTTACCGATATCAACGTCTTTGAAACATGCACGTGCGTTGATTGATCCGTGTGAAAAACAGCCCAGAGCAACGAAATAGGATCCTCTATGGCTCGCTTGTTGGTCGTCGAAGATAGTCTCACTCAGGCTAAGTGGATTCAAGCCCTCCTGACCAAGGCGGGACACGAGGTCCGTGTTGCCGCCGATGGCATACAAGGTTTGACGGCCACGGAAGAGTTCTCGCCCCAGGTCATGTTGACCGATTTGCAAATGCCGGAAATGGATGGGTTGGAACTTGTCAAGGTCATGCGCCATCGTCATCCGGCGATCCCGGTCGTACTCATGACAGCGTTCGGCAGCGACGATATCGCCGTTGAGGCCCTCAAGCGAGGTGCCGCGAGCTATGTCCCCAAAGCCCGTCTGGCCCAAGACCTTCCCCGCACTTTGCAGGAATTGCTCACGCTGATAAATTCACGTGCCTCCGACCGCGCGTTGCCGTTTCTTCAACAGTGCGAGGCGAATTTTTTGTTGGACAATGACGCCACGACGATCCCCGCTGTGACGGGATATATTCAGAACATGCTGCAACAGGTCCAACACTCCAACGAAAACACATTGCTCCGGTTGGGCATCGCCATGCACGAGGCCTTCGCCAACGCCATCTATCACGGCAATCTACAAGTCAGTTCCGAAACTCGCGAAGGTGACGGAAAATTGTTCGATGACTTGGTTGCCCAACGCCGCCAAGAGGCTCCCTACGCCAACCGCCGCATCGCCGTGACCGCCCGCGTCTCACAGACCGAAGCGGTCATCGCGGTCCGTGACGAAGGTCCAGGATTTGATCCGGCCCTAATCCCTGACCCCACCACGGAGGCCAACCTTGAAAAACTCAGTGGGCGAGGGCTACTGTTGATCCGCACGTTCTTGGATGAAGTTCGGCACAACTCCCGAGGCAATGAAATCACGATGCTTAAACGTTGCGAGATCGCTCCACCACCAGACTCTGTAAACTGACCGAGTCCTACACTATCCGTAACGATCTGTCTAAAACACCCCAAATACCCCCGCTCGAAGGTGTAGGGGCTGGACAAAAACAGGTTGGAAACGTTACATTTTGGGCATCATCCAGGTTGCAGACCTTTGGATTCGCCCCCGCCGCTCGGGCTGAATGCCCAACGATCGTTTGTCGTTCGCGGTGAGCATGGCTTTATGACAGCGAGCGTTCACGGCATCGTTCTCTCTACCTTTGGAAAGAATGTTGTCCCTACCATCACTGTCCCAACCGTTTTTCCCGTGTGTTCAGGGAGCCTAGATTTATGACTCAATCGACCGGACCCGCCATGATCGAGGCCACTGGCCTCTGTAAGTTTTATGGCCACTTCGCCGCAACTCGCGACATCTCCTTCAAGATCCATCAGGGAGAAGTCGTCGCCTTTCTCGGTCCCAACGGAGCGGGGAAAAGTACGACGATGAAACTTTTAACGGGCTATCTCGCTCCGTCGGCGGGCGTCGCCCACATTGCGGGCCACAATATGGCGACCGACCGCCTGGCTGGCTCGGCCAAGTTGGGATACTTGCCCGAAAATGGGCCACTCTATCCTGACATGTCGCCGCGCAGCCTGCTCAGCTTTTTCGCCGACGCTCGTGGCATGAAGGGTGACAAGAAGCGGGACCGCATCGACAAGGTCGTGCATACCTGTGCATTAGAAAGTGTCATTGGCAAACCGATCGGCAAATTGTCGAAGGGTTATCGTCAACGGGTTGGCATGGCGCAAGTCCTGCTGCATGAGCCGGAAGTTTTGATTCTCGACGAACCAACCGCCGGGCTTGACCCGAACCAAATTCGCGAAGTTCGCGAGACGATCCGCCGGTTGGGCCAGAGCAAAACGATTCTCCTTTCGACGCACATTATGCAAGAGGTCGAAGCCCTCGCAAACCGCGTACTGTTTATCAACGAAGGCCGCTTGGTCTTCGACGGCAAAACGTCCGAGTTGGGCAACACCGCCGCTCTGCTCGACGAAAAGTTTCATCAACTCACGGCGTGATGACGACCGCACCAATGAATGCCGTCTTTCGTCGTGTGCCACTGGCTCGGCCAGTGTTATGAGGGTTTTGCTCCCGAGAGACACTGTTGTACTCGAAATCTCCCCTATTTTTTACCCTTCCGAACAATATCCGCCGGATCAACACTGGCCGAGCCAGTGGCACACGGCGACAATGTCCGCGTTCCATTGACACATTCCCACCCCTCGCAATTCACTCCGTGCAAAGTCCTATGAATCTTCACGTTATCAGTGCGATCTTCCGTCGCAACTTCATCAGTTACTTCAGCAACCCGACCGGATATGTCTTCATTTGCCTATTCACGTTCTTGAGTGGGCTGGCGGCGTTTTGGCCTGACGAGTTTTGGAACGCGAACTTGGCGAACTTGGACCAGCTCAATCGTTGGTTCCCGTTCATCATGTTGGTGTTCATCCCGGCCATCACGATGAGCATGTGGGCGGAAGAGCGGCGACAAGGGACCGATGAACTATTGCTGACGATTCCCGCCACCGATTTTGACGTTGTGCTGGGCAAGTTTCTCTCGGCCGTCTTCATTTTTACGGTCGGGCTGCTGTTCTCCTGGATTTGCAACCTGATCGTCTTGGTGACCTTGGGCAAGCCCGATGTTGGGCAATTTGTCGCGACTTATGTCGGCTATTGGTTCGTTGGCGTGATGATGTTGTCGGTCGGAATGGCGGCGTCGTTCTTGACGAGTAACCTAACCGTCTCGTTCGTGCTGGGGGCACTGTTCAATGCACCGCTCGTCTTTTTGGTCTGGTCTGATTCGATCGTCAAGGACTCGCAAATCGCCCACGCTGTCAAACAATGGAGCATTCGCGAGCGGTTCATGGACTTTGGCCGCGGCGTGATTAGCCTTTCGAGTTTGGCCTATTTCATCGGCTTTACCGCAATGATGCTCTATTTCAGTATGGTCCTGATTGGCCGCCGACATTGGTCAGGAGGGCGAGACGGGAAATCACTGCTGGGCCATTTCCTCATTCGCGCCGCAGCCGTTACGGCGGGCGTGATCGGGTTGACCTATTTCTTTTCCGAACACGACGCCGTGCGAGCCGATGTTTCCAGCGAAAAACTTAGCTCGCTCTCGCCCGAGACGGTTCTGCTAATCAAGGGTTTGAAAACTGAGCGGCCCGTCCGGATCGATGCTTACGTAAGCGATGCAGCCGATACTCCAGAATCGTATGTTGCCACCCGCTTGAACTTGCTATCAACTTTGCGCGAGTTCGAGGCTCTCAAGAGCGACAAGTTGCTAGTCACGATTCACAATGTCCAACAGTTCGATGACGAATCGGCTCGAGCAGAACGCCAATTTGGCATCAAACCGGAATCCGTTCCGACCAAGTTTCGCGGCATGAACAAATCGCAGGATGTCATGCTCGGCATGGCGTTTCGCTGCGGTTTACAAACAGTCAAGGTTCCCTTTGTGGGCAAAACTTTGCCGGTCGAATATGAAATCGTCCGTTCGATTGCTAGCGTGACCGAGCAAAAGCGCAAGCGTTTGGGTCTGGTGACGACGGACGCTCGTTTGACTTCGATGCCCGGCGTTTTGTCGGCGCGCGAGGAAATGGAACGACAATACGAAGTGGTCGAAGTTGACGCGAATCAGCCGATTGCGACTGACTTTGACGTCCTCATGGTGGCTCAACCATCGGCCCTTTCGCCCCCAGCCTGGGACAATTTCGTCGCCGCAGTCAAAAGCGGAATGCCCACCCTGATTTACGAAGACCCTCTCCCGATGCCGGGCTGGTGGGGAACTGTGGTCGGAACTTCGCAACCCAAGCAAGCACCACAGATGAACATGTTCGGCGGAGGGGGTGCCCCGCCTCAGCCCAAGGGGAACATTAAAGCCTTATGGGATTTACTCGAAGTCGATTATTGCCGTGACGAAGTTCCGACGGGTCGCCGCGCCGCCAAAGGCGTGGACACGACTCAGCATTACGATGGTGACCTCGTCGTGTGGCACAACTACAAGCCCTTTCCGAAACTCGACCTGCCGCACGAATGGGTCTTTGCCGGAGTCGGAACGCAGGTCTCCAATTCGTTCAATCCGGATGACCGCATTAGTTCCGGCTTACAAAATGTACTGTTGCCATTCCCGGGCGCACTCTCTCCCCGCACGTCGGCCAAGAATACGGAATTCACAGCCCTGGTCATGACCGGGACCGACACAGGCAGCATTTCTGCGAACGACTGCATGGAGCCGCGAAATCCCTTCATGCAAGGTCCACCCCAATTCAATCCGCGAATGGCGGATTCTGAAATTCCGAACCAGAGAGGCAAGTCGTATGTTCTGGCAGCCCGCATTCGGGGCAAGCAAGCTGCGGCCGAGAAAAAGCCAGCCGCCAAATTGCCGGACTCGAAATCAACGGCCCCCAAGATGCCCGACCCCAAAATGTCCGATAAGGATTTTGTGCAACTCGCTGCCGCCGATGGTGAAAACAAACCGACGGACAAAACAGCCGACAAAGCCAAGACCGACGTTGAACCCTCTCCGCCCAAGGAACGACCGCTGCATGTCGTTCTCGTCGCCGATGTCGATATGATCGGAACGCCGTTTTTTAATGTTCGCAACACGGGGCTTGGTGATCCCGACGACTCTTACGGCGAATTCAACGTGGACAATGTCACGTTCATGTTGAACGCGCTCGACGAATTGTCGGGCGAGAATCGATTTCTCGAAATTCGCAAACGCCGTCGGGCCTATCGTTCGCTCGAATTGATCGACAAGGTCGTTCAAGCCGGTGCGCAGGACATCGCCAAAATTCGCGATCAAACCCAGAACGAACTAAAAGACAAGGTTAAAGCTGAAGAAGATCAAATCAGTAAGCTCGAAGATGATCTCAGTAAAAAAGCCCAAGAAAAAGAAGACGAATTGCGTGCCAAGGTCATCGAAATTCAAAGCGTCGAAAAGAATGCCGGGGGCGAATCTCCGGAGCGAGCGAAGAAAATTAAAGAGTTCAAAGAGCAACAGGCTCGCGCCGAAGAAGAGATTGAAAAAATGGTGCAGGAGCGTAACATTGCCCTTACCGACGCGCGAAGTCGCATCGTCACGACCCGTGACCGCTTGGAAAAAGAGGGGCGTCGCAAAGTTAGTGTTGCTGACCGCGAACAAGCCCTAAGTACGCGCGCCGTACAGGATCGCTGCAAACTTTGGTCGGTGGCCTTGCCGCCGATTTTGCCGTTGCTGCTGGCCGTGTTTGTCTTCTTCGCCCGCCGTGCTGGCGAACGCGAAGGGGTTTCCAAATCGCGGTTGGTCTAATTTGCAAATCACCTAGACTTCGGAGTTGAATCCATGACTGAATCGATCAAGACCCTGACTTTCATCGGTATCGCCCTCGCCGTCTTGGCGGTCGCGTATACAACCTCGTCAAAACCATTGACCGGCGGCGACGATCCCATTGTCGGAAAACCACTGTTCGCCGACCTGGAAAAAATTGAAGCCAAGGACATTCGCGGTTTCAAAATCGTCGAGTTCGTCGAAGAGACCGGCAAGTCCCGTTCGCTCGAAGTGAAACAACTTAACGGTCGCTGGGTTCTGCCCGATTTTCAAAATTATCCCGCCGACGCCGTCAAGCACCTGGCCGACGCCGTCAAGGACATGCGCGGACTGAAGATCGACGGTCTCGAAGGGAGCCAAGCGGGCGAACATGAAAGTTTCGGCGTGGTCGAGCCAAAGGGAAGTCAATCCGGAGATCGCGGTGTCGGAACGTTCGTCAGCATCGTCGGTGACAAAGATCAATCGCTTGCGAAATTGATCGTCGGCAAGCCCGTCCAAAAAAACTCCACGACTCATTACTGCCGCATCGCCGGTCAGGACATGGTCTATCGGGTAGACGTCAAAACCGAAAATTGGACCACGAAGTTTGAAAATTGGATCGAGAACAAACTGCTCAAACTCGACCCGAACAGCATTCGCGAAATCGAACTTCGCGATTATACCGTTGAACAAGGAATCGGCGCGCAGGGTCGTCCAGCCTTCGCGTTTGACCCCCGCAGCGAGATGTTGATGGCCTACGATGGTGAGAAATCGGCTTGGTCTCTGGCTCGCTTGAAGGAATTCCCTGAGAAGAACAAAGCGGTCGAAGTCGCCCTGAGCGAGGACCAAGAATTGAATACGGCCAAACTGAACGATCTTAAAACCGCCCTCGACGACCTGAAAATCGTCAATGTCGAACGCAAGCCGGGCGAGATGGGGAGCGACGTTCGTGCCTTTATTGCCGACACCGAACGGGCCGGTTTGAAATCGCTCATGGAACGTGGTTTCTATCCGTTTGAAGGGCCGAACAACTCGCTTGACCTGCGGTCGAGTGATGGTGAAATCGTGTGCCGCATGAAAGACGGCGTAGAATATGTCTTGCGATTCGGCGAATTGGCCGGAACGACCGACGACAATTCCAAGGACAAAGCCAAGGATGACGCTAAGGCGACGGAGGGCAAGAACACCGATAAAGGTGCCGACAAACCGGCCGACGCCGACAAGAAAAGCAAATCGCAAACGAGTCGGTTCATTTGGGTGATGGCCCAGGTCAACGAGTCGCTCATCCCCAAACCGCAATTCATTCCCTTCCCCGATGAAAAGGCACTCGAAAACAAACCGGCCGAAAAAGAAGGCGATAAACCGGAAGGTTCCGTCAAGGAAAAAGGAAAACCGGATCCCGCCAATCCGGACTCGGCCAGCAAGTCTCCCGCTGAACAAGAAAAAGATGCTGCGAAAGAGGCTGCTCTCGCCGACGAAGTGAAAAAGGAACCTGCGGCCGATGTGGATCCCAAAAAAGCGGCCGACGATGCGGCCAACGTCCAAAAGGCCAAAGAAGAAGCCCATCAACTGATCGAGGCTGAAAACAAAAAGAAGCAATCCGACTATGACGAGAAGGTGAAAAAGGCGCAGGACCGCGTGATCGAACTCAATAAGCGGTTTGGCAACTGGTACTACGTCGTCGCCGACAGCGAGTACAAGAAAATCCACCTCGCCAAAGCCGACGTCATCAAGAAAAAGGAAAAGCCGCTGGGACAAGGAACGGGCGTCGGCGATTTCCACGAATTGGAAAAAGGACTCAAAGGGATTCCCGGCCTTTCACCGAACCCAACACCGGAGAAGTAGCTGCAACCGATCCTTTCAACGGCTTCTACGACTTAGCCTTCGGTAGCTTGCGTAGCGTCAGTTCTGTCAGGCCCGACGTCGAACCGGCTTCCGGTTTGGCGGGGTTGCTGGGATGTTGGAAGTACGATTCGTCGACGGTCTCTTTCGTGATCGCCATTTTGAAATCGGCGTCGAGCGTGGTCGCCCCTTTTTTCGCACCGTGGTAGTTGACGACCGTACCTTTCAGTTTCGGCGGCAAATAAAAGACGAATCCGCCCGCCGGTTCCTGATACTTGGCCGGGCGAAGATTGGCACCGCTGATCGTCCCGTCTTCTTTGTTCCGCATCAGTTGCACTTTGAACTTGATCCCGCCCGCCTCGTTCGTATACCAGTCGGCCACGTTCCGCTGGAGGAGCTCCTCGGGCAAGTTTTGAAAGATCACGACCTTATCGCCGTCAGCACCCACGAATTGTCCGGCGGAAATTTGCTTAGCCAAGCCACCCTCGCCGATTTCTTCCAGCTTGATCCACATCCCGATCTGGAGGTCGCCGATTTTGGCGGCAACGCCGGTGATCGTGATTGAAGTGTTCGCCTCAGTGACGATCTTTTGTGCTTCGGCGGGCGTTTTTCCCCAGGGAATCATCGCAACCCCGCTCGGCAAATTGACCTCGGCAATCGTTCCAACATCGCCGCTGCTCGGCCCGGCGGCCGCCGCGTAAGTCGCCCCAAGCAAGAGGTAAGTCGCCCCAAGCAACGAATAATTCGCCCAAAACAAAACGCCAACGAAATGGACAGCGATTCGATACATAGTTTTGATATCCCAGTTGCAGGTTACTCACGCTGCCTTTTTCTTATTCTGCGGCGCAAGTTGTTGAT
>JAYUFG010000576.1:0-3120 GCA_043738845.1 Planctomycetaceae bacterium | reverse complement strand
GATTCTTGTCGCCAGTTCGTCCGAGGCGTTGAAGAAGGACCAGGGCGACCTGTGGGACACAGGCAAGGTCGCGAGCAACGAAACGATTGGAACCGCATATCAAGGAAAGTCGCTCGTTTCTGGCCAACGGTGTTGGTGGAAAATTCAAGTTTGGGATAAAGATGGCAAGCCGTCGGCTTGGAGCGAACCGGCCAGTTGGTCAATGGGGCTTCTGGCCGCAGCCGATTGGAAAGCCGACTGGATCGGTTTCGACGCCGAACGGACCGTAGACCAAGCCGACGCTCCGCTCGACGGTGCGAAATGGATTGCCCACGGTGATGATAAACCGCTCAACGGCCCTAAGGGGTTTCGCTTATTTGTGGGTCGGCCGAAATTACCCGCCGATGTTAAGGTCGAAAAGGCGGAACTCTTTGCGATTGCAGACGACAAACTGTGGCTCGTGTTCAATGGCCATACATTGACCGCCGCTCAGGTTGGCTGGAAGGTCGCCAAAAAATTCGACGTGACGAAGCAGATCAAGCCGGGCGAGAACGATTTTCGCATTCAGGTTGAAAACGACAGCGAAGGTCCGACCGGCGTCTGCGTGAAGTTGATCGTCACGACCACCGACGGAAAGACGATCAATATTTCCACCGATGATACGTGGAAGGGAACGAACAATCCCGGCGCGAATTGGCACATCCGCGAACTCGACACGAGCAAGTGGCCCGGCGTGAAAGTCCTGGGCGAGTATGGCATGGCCCCCTGGGGCAAGGCGAAAAATACATTACATGTCCTGCCGCCCGCCGCGTATCTCCGCACGACGTTTGAAACGCCAAAGGACAAGAAGATTGCCCGAGCAACGGTTTATGCGGCCGCGCTGGGACTGTTCGATCTGCATCTCAATGGTGAGCGAGTGAGCGACGATTACTTTCATTCGGGTTGGACGGATTACACCAAACGGGTTTACTACCGGACATTCGACGTCACGAAGTTTGTAAAGGCCGCGTCCGGAAATTGCCTGGGTGCGATTCTGGCCGACGGTTGGTACAGCGGTTACGTTGGCTTCGGGAAAAATCGGAATCATTACGGCGAGAAACCGCGATTTCGCGCACAACTGCATCTGGAATATGAGGACGGAACCACGCAGATCGTTACGACAAATCCAACTTGGAAAGCCCGCACTGGTATGATTCGCGAGGCCGACTTTCTGATGGGCGAAACGTGTGATTGGAGTGAGAAATATAATATCGCCTGTTGGGATCGCTTCGGTTGTTTGGAGACCGATTGGAAACCGGTCGTGACGGGTGCAGAAGTCAAACCGCTTATGCAGGCCCATCCGGCCCCGGCCGTGCGACCGTTCGCTGAATTAAAACCAAAAAAGATCACGCAGCCCAAGCCGGGCGAGTTTGTCCTCGATATGGGGCAAAACTTTGCGGGCGTGGTTCGCTTGAATGTTCCCCATCAAGCCAAAGGCCAAAAAATCACACTTCGATTTGCGGAACGACTCAATCCCGACGGAACGATATATACGACCAACTTGCGCGACGCTCGCTGCGTTGATACGTACATTTGTCGCGGTGATGACAAAGGCGAGTCGTGGCAACCCCGCTTTACGTTTCATGGCTTTCAATATGTGGAAGTGACTGGCCTGAGCGAAGTCACGGCCGACAATATCACCGGCATCGCCCTTTCCAGCGACACGCCGATCGCGGGCAGCTTTCATTGCTCCGACCCGATGTTGAATCAACTTCACAGCAATATCGTCTGGACGCAGCGAATGAACTTCATCGACATTCCGACCGACTGTCCGCAGCGGGACGAGCGGCTCGGCTGGACGGGCGATGCACAGGTTTACGTCCGCACGGCGACCCTGAACGCGGACGTGCAATCGTTCTTTGGAAAATGGCTCGTCGATCTGAACGATGGTCAAAGGGCCGATGGTCAGTTTCCGATGGTCGCTCCGGTCAAGGTGGCGGGCGACGACGGCGGGCCCGCTTGGGCCGATGCGGGCGTAATTTGTCCCTGGACAATGTACGAAGTCTACGGCGACAAGCGGATATTGGAAAAGAGTTATCCCGCGATGCAGAAGTTCATCGACTTTTGCGTGAAGCGAAGTACGCCCGACCTGTTGCCGCCGAAGGAATACCACTGCTTCGGCGATTGGTTGAGCATTAAGTCGGACACGCCGAAAGATGTCATTTACATGGCCTACTTGGCGAAGTCGCTGCGATTGACTGCCCAAACGGCTAAGGTTTTGGGCAAGGTCGAAGACGAAAAAAAGTACGGTGAACTATTTAATAAGGCCAAAGCAGCGTTTAACAAAGCCTACGTCTCTGCCGATGGTCGCATCAAAGGAGACACACAAACGTGTTATGTTCTGGCGATTGCCTTCGATCTGCTCGACCCTGAAAACCTGAAACTTGCCGCCAAGTATCTCGTGGCCGACATCGAGGCGAAGGCAAATCATCTTTCGACCGGATTCATCGGGACGAAAGACCTGATGCTCGCACTCTCCAAGATCGGACGCAGCGATGTAGCCTATCGCTTGTTGCACAATGAGTCGTTTCCCTCCTGGGGCTTTTCCATCAAGCACGGTGCGACGAGCATTTGGGAACGCTGGGACGGCTGGACGCCCGACAAAGGTTTTCAAGACGCGGGCATGAATTCGTTCGCCCATTACTCGTTTGGTGCAGTCCATCAATGGATGGTCGAGAATATCGGCGGGATTCAGAGTGCTGAGCCATCTTATTCAATGCTCGCCATTCAACCGATGCTCGACGGAAAAATGACCTCTGCCAAGGTTCGTTACGACAGCATTCGCGGACCGATCGAGAGCAATTGGACTTATGACGAGAAGACGGGAAAGCTGACGCTCGACGTGACGATTCCCGCCAATGCAAACGCTTGGATCGGGTTCCCAAACGCCCAGGATAGTCCGGTCACCGAAAGCGGCCAACCGGTCGAAAAAGTGCCGGGGATAACCCTTGAGCAATCCCCAGCACTGATAGTAAAGGTCGGTTCCGGGACGTATCACTTCTCGTCCACGTGGCATCCCGACAAAGGAAAGTAACACTCAAGGGGTCGGGCAGGGCAATCGACGTTAAATGGCTTGTTTTCCGGGGTTTTTCGTTTCGGAAG
>JAYUFG010000575.1:0-3126 GCA_043738845.1 Planctomycetaceae bacterium | reverse complement strand
AGCGACGCTTAAACAATCGCCCGCGCCGGTGTCTCGGTTATAGAACTCCCGCCGAGGTTTTCTTCGAGAAAACCTCGCCTGCCAGTTGCGATTGAGATTGGTCACCGCCCTTGAAGCGGGCACTGCCTAACTGCAATGTTTGGAAAACCAAAGGCCAATTTAGAACCGCGCCCCTCCGGCGAAAAACACTTGGAGTAAATCACTGACCGACGTATACGTTAGCCCATGAGTGGCGATTCACGCGATCCGCCACACGCGACCGGTTACCCGGGCGCGGCTAACCGAATACAAGGAGAATGTTTCGGAGGTTTTACTGCTTCACTCGTTCTAAATACTCATCGGTGCGGGTGTCAATTTTGATCATGTCGCCCAGGTCGATGAACGCGGGGCAGATGACTTCGGCACCCGTTTCGAGCTTGACCGGCTTCGTCAGGTTCGTGGCCGTGTTGCCGCGAACGGCCGGTTCGCAATACTCGACCTTGAGAATCATGTGATTCGGCGGGCTGATCGAGATCGGGTTGTTGTTGAACAAGATCATCGAGCAGACGGTCCCTTCGATGATGTACTTCCAGGCTTCATCGACTTGGACCTTGTTCAATTCGTATTGCTCGAACGATTCGTTGTCCATGAAGACCCACATTTCGCCCTGTCGATACAGGAATTGGGCGTCGATTTCTTCGACGTCGGCCGCATCGAGCGAGTCGCCGCTTTTGTAGGTCCGGTCGAGCATTGTCCCGCGGGTTAAGCTCCGCATTTTGCATTTGTAGAGGGCTTGCCCTTTGCCCGGCTTGACGAAGTTGCATTCGACCATCAGGTAGGGGTCGCCGTCGATTTGAATTTTCAGACCTTTTTTGAATTCGCTCGTGTTATAGCTGGGCACGGTTGGGTTCCTACTTCGCTTTCAAGGGACAACAAGGTACGATGGAATGTCGAGTTGCGAAGGACGTACTTCGCAACTCGGTTTTCTGTGCGAGAGTCTACTATTTATTTTATGGCCACGACCTATTATCGCCAAACGGACCAATCGGGCAACGGCACCTCGGCGACGACTTGGCAACAAGTGGTCAAACGGGCGATTCGCGATCCTGGCGAACTCTGCCGACGGCTGAATCTGTCGGCGGAATACGAGTCGGGCGCGATTTCTGCGGCAAAGTCGTTTCCCGTCTTTGTTCCGCCCGGATATTTGGCCCGCATTCGACTCAGCGACCCCCACGATCCCCTGTTGCGACAGGTTTTGCCCGTCGCGGAGGAAATGGCGGTCGTTGCTGGCGATCTGGCCGACCCGGTGGGGGACGCCGCTGCGGCCCTGTCACCCGGCCTGCTCCACAAGTACGCGGGCAGGGTTTTGATGGTAACAACTGGGGCGTGCGCCGTCCATTGCCGATATTGCTTTCGGCGGCATTTTCCGTATCAAAAAACACCGAAATCGGTGGCGGAATGGGAGCCGTCGCTGGCCCAAATTGCCGAAGATTCGAGCCTGCACGAGGTCATTTTGAGCGGCGGCGATCCGCTGATGATCGTGGACAGTGTCCTGGCCGACTTGGTCGAACGCTTGAGCGAAATCCCCCATTTACGGCGAATTCGCGTGCATACGCGGTTGCCGATCATGATCCCGGAACGGGTCACTGCGGATTTGATCTCGTGGCTGCGGGGAAGTCGATTAACGCCGATCATGGTCGTCCACGCCAATCATCCTCGCGAGATTGACGGCCCCGTTGCCAACGCGCTGACGGAACTGGTCGATGCAGGCGTGCCGGTCCTAAATCAGGCGGTCCTGTTGCGGGGCGTCAACGATTCGGTCGAGGTGCTGGCCGAGTTATGCGAACGGCTCGTCGATTTGAGAGTTATGCCCTATTATCTGAGCCAGTTGGACCGCGTGCAGGGGGCGGCCCACTTTGATGTCCCGGTGGAAACGGGGCAGGCGATCATCGCCGCACTGCGCGAACGATTGCCCGGTTATGCCGTGCCGCGATATGTACAAGAGGTCGCTGGCGCGGAATACAAAATTCCGTTGAGCGGATAGTTGGGCAACGCGGTTTTACTTTCGGAAGAAGAACATGACACCACCCGCGAACAAACCACTTTCATCCGGAAAACGTCCTAAGCCGTGGTGGTTTCGTCTCATTCGGGCGTTTGTGGTTACGTATCTCGTTGTCGTGATCCTGGCCATGATATTTGAAAACTCGCTTATCTATTACCCGAGCAAACACCCCGAGGGGAATTGGACTCCGTCCGGACTGGTGTTTGAGGATGCCTGGATCACGACCGAGGATGGTGTCAAAATTCATGGTTGGTATGTCCCCTGTGAGCAGCCGCAGGCGTACATCTTGTTTGCCCACGGCAATGCGGGCAACATTACCGACCGGGTCGAGTTGATGCGAGAACTTCATCGTCGGAGCCGAGTCGCCACGCTCTTTTTCGACTTTCGCGGATATGGCCGTAGCGAAGGAAGCCCCAACGAGGCGGGCATCTTGGCCGACGCGCGGGCAGCGCGAAAATGGCTTTTCGAACGGGCCAAGATAACCGAAAAGGATTTTACCGAGAGCGACATCATCTTGATGGGTGAATCGCTCGGCGGCGGCGTGGCGGTTGATCTGGCAGCGAAGGATGGTGCGAGAGCACTCATTATTGAAAACACGTTTACGTCGTTGCCCGATGTGGCGGCGCGTCATTTTCGATTCTTGCCCACGAAGCTGTTGATGCGTAACCGCCTGAACTCTCTGGCAAAGATCGGCGACTTCCACGGACCTTTGTTGCAATTCCACGGTGACGCGGATCAGGTCGTTGCTTATGAGTTGGGCCAGACGCTTTTTGTGGCGGCCAACGAACCAAAACAGTTCGTGACGATTTCCGGTGGCGACCACAATGACGGTCATACAATGCTCTTTTATCAAACCGTCGATTCGTTTCTCAACAACTTGCCAAAAGCGAAAGAATAGAAAGAATCGTCGCCACGACGGAGGGGACAGATTCGGATTACTCTCGGTTTAGAAACGGTGTCCCGCCGGAACGAATCGTCGTTCGAGAGGCGTCGCGCCAGACGCGCACGACAGCGGAACCTTCCAAGGCAAACGCCGCACCCACGGCGGCCGTCGCGCAATTCGGTCACTCTTGTACATGGCAGTC
>JAYUFG010000574.1:0-3126 GCA_043738845.1 Planctomycetaceae bacterium | reverse complement strand
GTGGCCGTCTCAAAAACTGCCGCTCGACGTAAGTCGTTGCGGCGTATAGTACACCCCACTGGGCTCGAACCAGTAACCTTCGGTTCCGTAGACCGATGCTCTATCCAATTGAGCTAGGGGTGCTTATGGGTGTTTACTCCGCGTTTTACGCTGTATATGATGTATTTTGTGGGCCGTGGCACTTTCTGCGGCACTTTCCGAGTCGATGCCGTACACGGGAGAACTACAATGGTACGAAAAAGGGTCGGTCGTCGCAAGGGTGCGAGAACAAAAGGATTCTTCTTTCGCCAAGGCCGGGGTTGGTACGCGAAAGATCGGGGAAAATTCCTGCCGCTGGTGGGGATCGATGGTGAACGGCTGCGCGACCGAGAAACCGATGACCGGACGCTTCGAGAAGCCGCCGCGCGTCAACTGTTGAGCGAACCGAAAGCGACGGAAAATGATGCCCAGGTCGGGGAAGTTTGTGCAAAATACCTCGAACATCTGCACGTCCAAGCGGGAGGCAAGACAACGGGGGCCGGGAAAACCTACGCTGATCGCGGGCAAACCCTGTTTGATTTCTGTTACGGACTGCCGGGCGAATTTTTCTGTAACGGGGACACCGAGAAGCGGGAGAAAAAGACGGGAGCGGAAGCAAAACGGATTCATACAGGCTACGGGGCGAAGCTCTGTTCCGAACTTAAGCCTGGGGATATCGACGATTGGATCAAAGTCCATTCTTGGAAACCTGGGGGACTGCGGACCAGAGTCCAAGCCGTGAAGCGAGCTTTCAATTTTGGCGTCGAGCGAAAACTTATTCCCGCGAACCCCATTCGCGGCTATAAGATTCCCAAATCGATCAGCCGAGTGACGTATCTGACTCCCGAACAAGAAGCCGCAATTGCGGTGGCGGCGAGTCCAGCCTTCGTGCTCGCGATGAAGGTCTGTATCCGCACCGGGGCCCGGTTCGGCTGTGAATTCGCCGTCCTGGAGCCGCGACATGTTCACGATCACGGGGAGAACATGGAATGGGTCTTTAAGGAGTCCGAAAGCAAAACTCACAAGAACCGGATTATCCGCATCACCGATCCGGCTATCGTGAGTCTTGTTCGCTCTGGCCTTGCGCTGGGCGGCCGTATTTTTCGAAATCAAAACGGGGAACCCTGGACTCGACAAATGCTGTCGCAGAATTTCCGACGGGCCAAAGCCAAGATCGCTAAGAAAGGAATTCGCTTGGACGAAGATGCCTGCATGTATTCGTGTCGCCATACTTATGCCAAGCGGACCTTGGAGGGATACTGGACCGGCAAACCCGCGAGCATCAAAACTCTGGCTAGACTGATGGGGAACACTGTGCAAGTTTGCATCGACCATTACCTGCAATTCAGCGAAGCGGATAACGAAATGCTGTGGGGATCGGCCTAAAACCATTGCTTCATGGCGCGCCGCGGATTTGTTCTTGGTGGGAACTGAGCGGCAGCTTTGTGCCGATGCTCCCGCCGGGATGCGATAAACGCCTCAAGGTCTTCCTCCGCCACGCGGAGGGCCTTCCTCAGGCCGATGTTGACGGAAGGTAGGACACCCGATTGCACCAACGCATAAACGTGGCTCAAACTGCAATTCATAAGTTCAGCGACTTCACTGAGGCGATACATGATTCACCGTTTTGGCCACGGAGGTGGCTCGGTTTGAGTGTCGCCGTCGTCCTTGATCGGCCAAAATTGTAAAAGATTTTTGTAGCTCTGTTGAATGTCATCGTTTCGGTCGCGTAGCCATTCATCGTCTGGGCTTCCGTTTTGTTCCGCGATCATCAATTCCTCTTCAGTGGCCACAATGCTTTGAATCAACTGGCGAAAAACGAGCCACTTTCGATCCGCGATAATCGCTTCGGGCGAATCGGCACCGCCGTCATATTCCGCCATGCGCTCAGGAGATTTTTCGTCCTCGTGCGACGACGGCCACTCGGAAGGGCCTCCGTGCCCTTCAATCAGCGGCCACATTTCCAATAAATTCTTGTAGCAATTGCGTAACGCCCGTTGCCGATCCGACAAGCAGCGACCGTCTTGATCGAAGTCCGGGCAAAGCCGGATTTCTTCTTCCAACTCAACGATGCGCGACGCGCATTGGTTAAACGGATCGGGTGTCGTCATGGTCGTTACTTTGCTCCCACTTGCGAAGAAGATCAAAGAGGTGTTTCGAGCATACGACTCCCGAAAAGTCATGCTCCTTCGACTTGGCCAACGCGGTGTCGTCCAACTTTCCGCAGAACACGCACGGATTCTTGGACAGTTTTACGGTCAACATGCACTCACTCCTTTTCAAACAATAAAACAGGGAAACAAGAACTATTTTGCTTTCTGAAAAATCGTGCAAACATCATGCAGCCCGGGAATGAAGCTGCTCTGGTAAATCTTTTTGCCGCTGCTGGCACCATGCGAGAAGCGGACGATTTGCGTACAGGGCTGCTGGAGTCCGGCGGCGAAACAGAGCCGTTGCGTGTGATAGATGAGCGGCGTGAATCCCGCCTCGCGGTCTTCGTAGTCGCCCATCAAGATCGCGAGCCGACCTTGGCCCGACAGCACATCGGCACAATTCACCAGCACTCGTTCGTACCGAGTGAGGAACGCCTCCAGCGTGGGGCAGTTGGCCAGATCGTGTGGATGATCGGTGTACTGTTTCATCCGCCAATAGGGAGGATGAATCCACACGAAGTCGAACTTTCCGAGATTTTCAAAGTGCGACCATTGGGCCGCGTCTTTGCCCTCTCGGATATCGAAGCTGATGCAGGGGATTTTCAATTCGCGGCAGACATCGGCACACGTTCCCGAACCGGACATCGGATCGAGTACGTTCTGCGGTTTGAAGTACAGCAACAAATCTTTAATCAACTCCCCGGAGCAGTTTCCGGGATAACTGCGATTGCCATAGGGACCGGCCCACGCCTTGTGATAGAGGCTGGTGAGCCAAGGTACGGGACTGCCGTTGAGCGGCGCTCGGGGCAGGACTGCGATGGCCGATGGTGAATAGGACTGGAACATAAGTATGAAAGTAGGAAATAAAGCTGCCTGATTGCAGGCGACCTGTATCCGGCGACGACGCACGCCCGAACGCAAGAGAGCAAACGACCTTGCGAGCGGGACCGTCGTC
>JAYUFG010000573.1:0-8253 GCA_043738845.1 Planctomycetaceae bacterium | reverse complement strand
AATTTCGTATTAGATCGAAACCATGAAAAACATTTTGAATCGAATGTGGCAAGAAGACTCCGGCGTCTTGACGTTCGAGTGGATTCTGCTCATCACGCTGTTGGTCATCGGGATTGTGGCCGGAATCACTGCGGCCCGCGACGCGATTATTGACGAACTGGGGGACATTGCGACCGCCGCGACCAGCCTCGACTTTTCGTACAGCCTCGCTCCCGATCCATGCTACGGTTTCGGCGGCGCACATTACGCCGATCCCCATTCAACCGTCACCCGTTGTGCCCGTGGCACTTTTTCTGTTCAGTCTGGCTCCTAACGAATTGGCCCAATCTAACTTTTTGATTTAACCATAACCGCAACCCGATCTTGGAACATTTCCGCTTTGCTTACGCGGCGCGGCTAACCGACATTTGGAAAACAAGTAACTCGGCAGTGAACATGATGATCTACTCCTATCTTTTTGCGGGTTCCGTTGCGGTGTACACGCTCTCCGCAGCGATCACGGACATTCGCTATCACCGCATTCCGAACTATTTGACCGTTCCGGCGGCCGTATTGGGTCTGTTGTTTCACACGTTCGCACCGAATGGATGGGGTATCGTCAACGCGCTCGCTGGTTTCGCGGTCGGGTTCGGTTTACTGCTGATGCCCTGGATTTTGGGGGGGGGCGGGATGGGTGACGTGAAGTTGCTCGCCGCGCTCGGTACCTGGCTCGGACCCAAGTGGATGATTATCGCCTTTGGACTAAGTATTGCCATCGCTGCCGCAATGGCACTGTGCGTAATGGCCTTTAACGGCACGAAGAATGCCCTTGTGAATTCCAACGAAAATACACTGCGGGCCGGAAACAGTGGCGGAACGATAACCGCACCTCGGGCGAAGGTTCTCCCTTTCGCCGTGCCGGTGGCCCTGTGTGCCTGGGTCGTGGTCCTGTGGCTGTTGCAAAAAGGTGCGTTGCAGGCGATCCCCGCCGTTTTGAACTAAGAAAGCGTGCAAATGTTCGTTCATCAAACACCATCGTCGCTCGCACATCCGCGCCGCAAATCGCGTCGTAGTGGCGTATTGACGGTCGAGCTTTTGCTCACACTGCCGATTCTGCTGATCGTGTTCTTTGGGATTTTTGAATACAGCATGTTGCTGTTGGGCGATCAAACACTGACCGCCGCCGCGGAAGTCGGTTCCCGCGAAGCGACGCTGCCAATGGCCACTCATGCCCGGGTTGTGACTGCGGTTCACACGTCGATTGCCGACTGGAATATTGAATCGTTTGTGAGCATCGCGATTGAAGTCAACGGCTCGCCCGACAACATTACGCCTTTAACAACCGCCGTGACGGGCGACGAGATCACGGTGATTGTCACGGTTGATTCGACACACGCCTCGCCCGATCTGTTGAAGTTCGTCGGTGCCACGCTCACCGGACAGAAGTTACGTGCCTCGTTCACGATGCGAAAAGAATAACGCTGAGTTTTTCCCTTACCCGTTCTGCAAACTAAAAAACTTTTCCTCTTCTCGGAGCAACACCATGAAACGCCTCGGTCCCGGCGCGGTCACTTTAGCCGTGTGCGCCATTTTGTTCGGTTTGGTCGCGGCCTATGCGGCCAAACAGTATCTCACGCCCAAGCCCAAGGAAGACAAAACGGTCCCCATGCTTGTGGCGAAATTTAACTTGCCACAGAATTCGAGGATCACCGAAGACGCGGTCGAGATCGTCCGCAAACCGGCCGATCAAATTCCGCCAAACGCCCTCGCCACGAACGCTCGCGCCCTGATGCGGGTGAACAAGGATGCAATCCTCGCGGGTCAACCGATTCTCGAGGCCGGTTTGTTTCCGGTCGGATATTCACCGTCGCTGTCGGAACAACTTCCACCCGGAATGCGGGCGGTCACGTTCGCCATTGATCCGAACAACGCGTTGGCCGGTGTTCTCATGCCACAAGCGGTCGTCGATGTCGCCTTGACCGTCAAAGGTGAGCAACCAGAACTGCACGGCATCACCACCAAGACCATTATGAAGGCGGTCAAAGTGTTGGCCACCAGCGATGGTTTGTTCAAAGTGGAAGAGCGGGTCAATCCGGCCCTCCGCAGTGTGACGATTGCCGCGTCGCCGGAACAAGCGAACAAAATTATTTTGGCCCAACGCTACGGAACGCTGAGCGTTGTCCTGCGCAACGCGAACGATGTGGACACGGTGCCCGTCTCGACCGCTGACAACGACACCGTGAACCCGGAAATCCTGTTGGGACTAAAGCCCATCGAACCGAAGCCCGCCGAGCGTGTGATTAAAGTTCAAGCGTGGCGCGGCGGCAACATGACGGAAATGACGTTCAAAGATGATCGCGTGCAAGACGAAAAGATCGTGACCACGGCGCAAACGCCCGCCGTGGAACCGGTCGTCCCCGTCGCCTCGAACGGATACAACTCGACCCATGTGAGTGCTGGTGACAAAGCCAAAGTCACTCGCGGTCGCGGGGAATAGTCGCCCATTGTCGTCTTTCGCTCCGCGAAAGGACGCTTTTAGAAAACCACTTCACCACCACTCACCCTACCCTCTGCTTCACCATGTACTCGCGAATCCCACTCAACCGCAATGTTCCACCTCGCCGCCCGCGACTCGTGCGCGCTGCGAATCGGCGGGGCGTGATGGTGGTCGCGATCATGTTCATGGTGCTGGTCGGCGTGTTGCTTGGTGCATTGGTGCTAAATTGGGCACATCTGATTGTGGTGCAAAGAACGTTGACCGGTCGGGCCGATGCGATTTCCTTGGCCGCGACGCCAGCCCTTCTCGACCAAGGTTTGCTCGCTGGCCTGCCCGCCAATCCGCCACAAACGGTGACCAATGCCGCGTCGGTCGCGAATCAATTCCGCTTGGCAAACAACGCCGACGGGTCGAACACGTATTCGGTGGCGGCTTCCGACTTGGTCTTAACACCTGGCCATGCCAACAATCCGGCTCTGCCGATCAATGGTGGAAACTTCGTCGGTGCGCCGCCGTACAACGTATTGCGGGTCGATGTCAATCGCACGTCCGCCTCCGGCCACCCCGTCACGCAACTCATCACGGGTACTTGGAACCTGATCGGCACCAATGTCACCGCCACGACGTTCGCCAAGATTGACAACCGCCTCGTCGGATTTCAACCGACGAGCAAAATCAATTCGCCCGTCGTGCCAATTGCCATCGAACAAGATGCGTTCGCCACGGAACAAATTAGCGACAGCAACGGCAATTCGATTTTGGAAATGGAAGTTCGCCTCGCTTGCACGAATGCGGGCAAAGCGACCGCCAACGGAATCGTTGTTGGCTTCAACGGTCCCCCGGTGCAAGCCGACGTTGTCAACCAGATCGTGGGCGGGATCGGTCCGACCGACCTGCCGGGACCAAGTCACTGGCTGGGACCGATCACCACACTTTCACCGCAGAGTTTTCCAGGAACGAACCCCCTGGGTGCCGGATTTTGTGCCAATGTACAAAGTGCTTTGTCGCTCATCGCAGCTCCGCTGAACGCCCGCTGTGTGGTGTTTCCGCTGTATGACAAGAATGCCTCCGGTGGCGGCAATTATTCCCTCGTCGGTTTCGTCGGGGCACGAGTCCTTTCGGTTACGAGCAATGCCGATCAAGTCAAGTTCACCATCGAACCGTGCTACGTCATTCACACGACCGCCTGGATCGATGACTCCGGGTCTGTCCTGAACCCTTACATCTATAAACTTTCCATCGCCCGATAATTCACTTTTGCCCACTGCGGGCGTTACTCGTCGAGTCTTTTTATGAACACCACTTCAATCTCGAATTCCGGAATTCCGTCGGTCGTAACGTCGCGAACGCGGGCCGTCGATCCGCACGAAACCAACTTTCAAAAGTTGAAAACGCGGATTCACCGAGAAATTCTCGACTCGCTCGATCTGTCGCGGATCGGACGGCTTGATGAAGGCCGTCTGCGGACGCACATTCGCAACTTGACGGAAAGTGCCCTTCGCGCCCGGTCGGAAAAGCTGTCGGGTGCCGACGAAGATCGTCTCGTGGACGAACTCATGGCGGAATCGTTCGGACTCGGTCCGTTGGAACCGTACATGCAGGATCCCGATGTGACCGACATTCTCGTCAACGGACCGCACGAAGTTTACGTTGAACGCTTCGGCCGCTTGCAAGAAACGAACACCGTCTTCGCCGACGATGAACATCTGATGCAGATCATTCATCGGGTTGTGGGACGAATCGGTCGCCGGATTGACGAACTCTCGCCGATGGTCGATGCCCGCTTGCCGGACGGTTCCCGCGTGAATGCAATCATTCCACCGCTCGCTTTGGGCGGGCCAGTCTTATCGATTCGCCGGTTCGGTCACAAGCCGCTCGAGGTGGAAGATTTGTTGCGACTGGGTTCGATCTGTCCCGAAATGGTCGCCCTGTTCGCCGCCGCCATCGAAGGACGCATGAACATTTTGATCAGTGGTGGTACCGGTGCGGGCAAAACGACGCTTCTCAATTGCATCTCAAAATATATTCCCAATCACGAACGGCTTGTCACGATTGAAGACTCGGCCGAACTGATTCTGCAACGGAACCACGTCGTAAAACTGGAAACTCGGCCTGCCAATTCCGAAGGACTGGGTGCCGTCACACAACGCGACTTGGTCCGCAACAGCTTGCGGATGCGGCCGGATCGTATCCTGCTCGGCGAAGTTCGCGGGCCAGAAGCCCTCGACATGTTGCAAGCCATGAACACCGGTCACGAAGGTTCCCTCTCGACGATCCACGCCAACGACACGCAAGACGCTCTCTCACGGCTCGAAGTCATGGTCAGCATGGCCGGCTTTGAATTGCCCGCCTCCGTCGTGCGGCGGTATATCGCCTCCGCCGTGACGTTGCTGGTCCATGTTTCGCGATTGAAGGGTGGCGTCCGCCGCGTGACACGTGTCACGGAAGTCGCTGGCCTGGAGAATGGTGAGTATCGGCTGCGTGACATTTTCGGATTCCGTCAGACCGGCACTGATGAAGAAGGACTCGCTCGCGGCGCGTTCTTTGCCACCGGTGAGCGTCCCGTCTTTATGAACCGACTGGATGAAGTGGGGATTTCCTTGCCCGCCGACCTGTTTGAAAAACGGTCGTTGAAGCAAGCGTAATTGTCGTCTTTCGCTCCGCGAAAGGACGCTTTAAGAACCGAGAAAAACCACGACCGACCAATTTCCTTCAGCACTCTTCGTCCCATGCCCAACCTATCACAACTTCCGCAACAGCTTCAAATCATTCTCGGGGCGGCGGCTCTCGCGGCGTTGTTCTTCCTCGTCGCGCTGGTGATGTGGGTTCGCGCTCGTCGGGTGCGGGTCTCTGCCGATCCAACGTCCGAAGCCGAACTTGACGCCCTGGCCGCAGACCTGTCCACCGATTGGCAAGGGAAACGGCCCGTCGGCGGACCGCTCGACGAAGCCTTCTATCGCTTGCTCGCGGAATCTGGCTCGATGCTCACTGCGGGCGGGGCGATGCTGTTCGTCGTCGCCTGTGTCCTGTTGGGGGGCGGCATTCCCTTTATTATTACAGAAGACGTTTCGGCGACGGCGGCGGGGGTGTTTGTCGGAGGAATTGTGCCGTTCCTCGGATGGACATTCCGCCGCTGGCGTCGCCAAAAGTCGATGCGCAAACAGTTGCCCGAAGCTCTCGATATCATCGCCGATGTCGTCCGGTCGGGTCGCGGTCTCGAACAAGCGGCCGAAATGGTCAGCCAAGAAACGACTGGCCCTCTCAGCGAAGAGTTCGGTGCCGCCGCCACGCAACTTCGCCTTGGTCAACCAGCTCCCGCCGTTTTGGCCGGGATGGTTCGCCGCGTGCCTTTGCCCGAATTCCGAATTTTCGCCACCGCTGTTTTGGTCCATCGTCGCGCCGGTGGAAACCTTCCACTGCTGACAGAACGTCTCGCACGGGCTGCTCGCGACCGCCAAGAGTTTTATGGCCACCTCGGCGCGGTCACAGCGGGAAGCCGTCTCTCCGCGATTGGTTTGGTTATCGGATCCGTGTTGGCCGTGTGCGCACTGGCCGCGATGCAACCGACGTATTACGGAAAGTTCTTCGAACACACGTGGGGAATTCCCCTGATGATTACCGCCGCCGTGCTGCAATTCTGCGGCATCGTTTGGGTTTACCGCGTATTGAAAGTGAATTTCTAATATGGACGAATTTTTACAAAACCTGTTTAACAAGCTCCAAGATCATTGGGAGCGGTTGATTTCCGGCGGTTATGGAGAACATACGCCCGTCATCCTCGCGTTCGCCGTCCCCGCGTTTGTCTTTTGGATGATCGCGCGGCAATTCAATCGCCGTCCGAAGTCCTTCGTGCAACACTTGGACGAAGTCGAAGACAACTTTGACGCTGCCCAAAATGCCTCACCGGAACCCGCTGGCGGATTGTTTCGCGCAATCGCTCCCTCGCTCGCCGCCCAAATTCCGGAATCGCAAAAAGAAGGACAGGACTTTAGGAAACTGCTTCGTGGGGCAGGTATGTACGCACCCGGCGACGGGGCTATTATCTACGCGATGCGGTTTGTCTTCTTGTTCGCTCCGATTGTGGCGGCGGGCGTGATGATTCTCATGTCCGACAAATCAGCCACGATTCCTATTGCCATCGGCGGCGTGCTGGTCGCGGTCGCGTTGTCGATCTTGCCCCGTCTTTACGTTTACTTCCGTCGCCGCAGCCGCGTGCAGAAAATTCGCAACGGTCTGCCCGACACGATGGACATGCTCAGCATGTGCATTGGTGGCGGCATGGCGATCAGCCCCAGCCTCGATCATGTTGCGCGACAACTGACGTCGTATCCGGAACTCGCTCAAGAACTCTTGATCCTCAAACGTCAGTCGGAAGTTGGAAGTTTGCGAATGGCATTGGCCGATTTTGCCTCGCGCGTCGATTTGCCCGAAGTGCGACAACTGACCGGGTTATTGACCCGTGGCGAACGGCTCGGTACGAAGCTGGCGGGCAGCTTGGCGGAACACTCGGACCACTTGCGAGCAACTCGCAAGCAAATGGCCACTTTGCAAGCGAACAAAACACCCGTCAAATTAGTGTTGCCGCTGATTTTCTGCTTTGCTCCGGCCGCACTCATTCTGTTGATCGCCCCGGCTCTGGTGGAATTGAAAGAATTCATTTCGCCAACGCATGGCGATTCGGTCATCTCGGGCAAACGGATTCTCGCGACCGATCAAATCGAGGGAACGCTCAAGAGTCTCGACCTGAGCGTCTCCGACGCCAGTTCCCCATCGACCACCGACTATCGGAACGAACGTCGCAGGTCGCGATAAAGTTCCTGATATTTTTGAACTAACACGTCGGGCGAGAAGTCGCGTCGCGCTCGCGCGCGGCCGGCTTCTCCCCAACGTCGGGCCAACTCGCGATCCTTCAACAATCGCACCGCCGAAGCGGCAAACTCGGCCCTTCTGCCTATCGGAACAAGCATTCCGGTTTCTTCGGGGATAATAAACTCGCGATGCCCCGGCAAGTCGGTCGCCACGACCGGCAAGCCCGCTGACATGGCCTCGATGATCGCACTACCCGAGCCGACGACCTCGTTCCCTTGCCACAGTAGGTCGCAGTGTGCAAGACATTCGGCCACATCGCTGCGCTCACCCAAAAAGTGGACACGATCCTTGACGCCGCACTGTGCGGCGAACTTCTCTAATCGCCACCGCTGCCCACCTTACCAAAGACGAGCAGATGAACGCTCGCGCCGTAGAATTGCAACATGTCGGTCGCCCAGATCAAGTCCTTGATCCGACGATGCCTCTCCAGTCGCCCGACGACCGCAATCACGTAATCCTGTTCGGTCAACGAACATTGGCGATGAAATTCTTCGCGGGAGAGATTTTTAGAGGTATCGTTCAACGGTTCAGCAACCGACGGACCGATTATTCTGATGCGGTCCTGCACGCCATCCGTATTCGCGATCACAAAAAATTCCTTCGCCGCTGCGGTGCGTGTGACCAAGTAGCGAGGGCTTTCTTGCGACACGCAATTGAGACACCGCTGGCTGAGTGACTTTGTTAGTGGTGGACCATTTTGCTCAACGACCTGCGACTTGATCCTGGCCGCTCGACCGAGTAAATCACAAAACCGGGTCGCGTGCGAATCCCACGAGTGCAACACGTCGGGTTGAAAACGGCGAGCGATGTTTCGCAATTCAATCAGTCCAGACAGATTGAACCATCGCTGCAATTTCAGTTGGACCAGATCTGGGTCGGTCGATTGAAACTCGTCGGTCCATTGTCGT
>JAYUFG010000572.1:0-8263 GCA_043738845.1 Planctomycetaceae bacterium | reverse complement strand
CCGCGCAAAATGCTCAGGCCGTTTCTCCATTGATCGAAGCGACACCTGTCTGGATCACGAGTCCGCCCGTACAGATCGAGGCGGGAACGCTCCTCGCTATTTCCGGAAAGATCAAAGTCAACAGCCCGATCACGGGCAGCGTCGATGGTGCGATGATCTTTGACTCGATTGGCGGCGAGGTTTTGGCGGAACGGGTTGGAGAGACCCGCGGCTGGAAAGATTTTGTCCTCTATCGGGTTGCTCCGACGTCGGGACCGATCACACTCACGATTGCCCTTACCGGTTTGGGCGACACGTATCTGGACGACGTAATGATCCGCCCGCTCACTCGCATGGGGACGCCCTACGCTCCGACGTCGACGGCCGCACCGGCGTCCCCCAGTGCCCCGGCATTCACACCCAACATTCCGACTGGTCCGCAACAGGCATTCGGCCTGCCGCCTTCGTTGCGATAGATCCCCACAGTGGACCCTCTACCCGTTGATCGCAAAGTAATAAATTCACTGCCTCGTGTTATGCCCACAGTTCGCACTCGGCCCAGTTACGGCCACTTTTCAAATCGACCTTCAACGGAACCGAAAGTGTAAAGGCCGACGACATTTCTTCCCGGACCATTTGCCCCAAGTCATTCAAACAGTCGGGCGAACATTCCAAAATGAGTTCGTCGTGGATTTGCAAAATTAGTTTGGCGTCCCACGGTTTGCGCCGAAGTCGCTGTTGAATCCGCAGCATGGCGAGCTTAATCAGATCGGCTGCAGAACCTTGAATGACGGTGTTGATCGCTTCCCGCTCGGACATGTTGCGACTTCGCGAGGAAGGTGTGGCACTCGATTCGGTCATGTCAGTCATGTTCGGCTCGCGAATTCCGCGGATCGCCCGTCGCCGACCGAGCATCGTTTTCACGTAACCATCGCGAAAGCAGGCGGCGAGGATTTCATTCAAAAAGCGTTCCACGCCCGGATAGCCCGCGAAATAGGCGTCGATGAATTTTGCGGCGTCATCTTGTGAGATGCCGAGAGCTTTCGCCAAACCGTACGGACTTTGGCCATAGATCACGCCGAAGTTCACCGCCTTCGCCGTCCTGCGCATGTTGGAATCGACCTGTTCAGGCGGAACGTGAAACACCTCGCTCGCGACCCGGGTGTGAATGTCCTCGTCGCGAGCGAATGCGGCGAGCATGGCGGAATCTTGCGAAAAATGAGCGAGAACACGAAGCTCGATTTGCGAATAGTCGGCGGCGAGAAACTGCCAACCGTCAGGGCCAGGCAAAAAGGCGGAGCGAATTTCGCGGCCGCTTTTCGTGCGGATCGGAATGTTCTGCAAGTTCGGGTCACTTGAACTGAGACGGCCCGTCGCCGCGACCGCTTGATTCAGGGTTGCATGGACACGATGCGTGACGGGATGAACCAATTGCGGAATCGCTTCGACATACGTGTTTTGCAATTTAGCGAACTGGCGATACTCAATGATCTTCGCGGGCAACGGATGTTGCGCGGCCAACTCCTCGAGCACGTCGGCGTCGGTACTTGGTCCCGTTTTCGTCTTCCGGAGAATTGGCAGATTGTGCTTCTCGAACAGAATCTGGGCAAGTTGCTTGGGTGAGGAGATGTTAAAGATTTCGCCCGCCGTTTCGTAGATCTCTTGTTCCAATACGATAAGTCGCTGACGAAAATCCGCACTTAACAGTTTCAGCTGCGCCAAATCAATCCGCACCCCAGTGAATTCCATCTCGGCCAGGAGCGTGAGCAATGGAAGTTCCACATCGCGATAGAGCGTCGTCAATTCAGCCTGTTCCATTTTTTCAAACAACACCGGTTGCAAGTGCTGAATCAAGGCGGCACAATCGACGGCGTACTTTGCGAGCGACGCGAGCGGAACTTGTTCCCAGCGATTTTCGCTCAAGGATGACGATGAACCGGACGACGCCGCTTCCGGCATCGGCGGTGCGGCTTGATCGAGGTGCCGTTTGGCAAGTTCCATTAAACCGTGACCTCGTTCGCCTGCGTCTAACAGATAACCGGCCAGCATCGCGTCGCAATCGAGCCCCTTGATTTCAACGCCCATTCCGAGTAAGCAAACAACGGCCGTTTTGAGATCGTGACCACTCTTTTTGATCTGCTCGTTTTCGAGAACGTTTCGCAAAGCAGCCACGGCTTCGAGCGGATCGAGAACCGAACTAGGGTTGGGGCTTTGCAGGGCGAAGTAGTAGGCTCGTTTGTCGGGCAGGACGAACGCACAGCCGAGGATTTCTGCCCACCGGGGCGTGCGATTCGTCGTCAGTAAGTGCAGAACAAATTTTCCCGCCGTGCGCAACTGCTCGACGACCTCGAACATTCGGTCGGGAGCAGTCACGATTTCAAACTTGGTCTCGGGTGGAGTGAGGAGCAGTTGCTCGTCCGATGCGGTTCCCCATTTCAGCGCGAGCGTGCGAAAGCCAAAGTCGCGAAAGTAGCCGGCAGCCTGGGCCGGATGAAATCGCGATGTTGCTCCGCGCGACCAAAAAATCTCGACCGGCGAATCGACCTTCAACCGGGCCAGTTCGCGACTGACCAAGGCTTGCTCCCGACCCGCGAGCAAATTCTCCCGGATTTTTTTCTTGTCGATCTCGGCTGCCTTGTTGAGCAGGTTATCGAGCGTTCCGTACTTCTGCAAAAGTTCCGGGGCGGTTTTTTTTCCAATGCCGGGAACACCTTTGATATTATCGACGCTGTCGCCGACCAGGGCTTGATAGTCGATCACCTGTTCGGGAGCGATGCCCCAATCGGCCTTGAGTTCCTCCGGTCCGAACAAAATGTTTTTGCGGATGTTGAAAATCTTCACCCGCTCGCTCAGAAGTTGGCGGCAATCTTTGTCGCCCGACACGAGGACGCATTCGCCCCCTTGCTCGGTCGTGATTCTCGCGACAGTCGCCAGAATATCGTCGGCCTCATGGGCCGGACATTCCAGGACGGGAACGCCCATTGCGTCGAGTACGCGACGAATCGAAGAGAACTGTGGAATGAGATCGACGGGCATCTCGGACCGATGGGCTTTGTAATCGGCGACCATTGCATCGCGAAAGGTTGGACCCTTCATGTCGAAGGCACAGAACAAATAGTCGGGCCGCTTTTGCTCCAAGAGAAATAAGATGTCCTTCGTGAAGCCAAACACGGCCCCGACCGGTTCCCCTTTGGGACTGCTCATGGCAGGCAAGGCGTGAAAAACCTGAAAGATGAGCGAGAACGAGTCGATAACGTAGACGGTTTTGCCCGTCAGGTCGGGCGGGTTTCCCTTCTCATCGCTTAAATCCCAAGCTGACGACTTGTCGTCGTTCACGCTCCGGTCGTTTTCCAATGCCAAAGGGGCCAAAGATTCATTCGACGACGGCAAATCGCCGATTTCGGCTGTTTCTGGATTTTCGTCCAGTGCTAAAGGGAATGGCAGAATCGGCCTCGTTTCGTCCGTTTCACCGGTCATTCCCGGTAAAAACGGTTGCTGTTGGTCGCGGGAGCGGCGTTTCGCGGCCATCCTTAGAAATCCTTGCCAAAGTGGCTGTCGAGCGGTGTAGGTTGAGACGGGATAATGACTTACGTGCGGCTGCATCGTAGGGGCCAGAACCGCCAACTGTCAAGTAAACGAACAATTGTCGCGGGCATTTTCGTTGACACTCCTTCCCGCCCAATTTATCATTAAATAGAGGGAAATAAGTGGTCGGGAATAATCTCACGGCCCCCCGGCGATGGTATCCTTAGTCGCCTGGCCGGGCACCTTGTCTTATTTATCGCTTTATTTCCATCCGTGTGAAACGCTTTTCAACATCGGGTTCCCAATCGGGGAACCTTTGGAGCAATTTTTTATGGCTTCCCGAGAAAATCAGGCTTTGCAAATCTCGCTGATCATTTTCGTCATGTTGACGATGGTCTGCGCTGTGACCGCTTATTTGTTCTTCCACAACATGCAGGAAGAACAACTTACCGTTAAGGCCAAGACCGACGAAATCAAGAAACTGGGCGAGGAATCGTCCACGGCCACGAAAGAAGTGAACGATCTGCGGAAAATGTTGGGCTATAGTGCCGAAATGGAAAACAATAAGTACGTTGTCGAATTGACTAAAATTCAAGAAGACTACGACGCAAATATGAAGAAGTTCGCCGCCGCGTTGCCGAAACCGGACGACAAAAATTATCCGTTTTTGGTCGGCTATTATTCTCAGGCATTGAATCGTAAATCGGCCGATCTGGAAGTTGCCAAAAACGAAAATGTGCAACTCAACCTGACGAATCAACAATTGACCGTTGCCAACCAGGGCGAGGTCCAGAAGTATCATGTGGATAAGAAGGCCTCGCAAGACGATCTTGGCGGAGAACGGACCAAGTTCACCGACGATCGTAAGGCCAATACGGCGTCGAAGGATCAATTGGCCTCGGCGAAAAACAGTGCTGAACAAATGCTCAACACCGAAAAAGACAAACTTACGAAAGAGATTAGCCGTGTCATGGGCCTCGTAAAAAAGGCCGAGGACGAAGCTAAAGGACAATCGACAAAGCTCAGGAATCTCACGCAACCCTCCGTGGAACTCGCCCAGGGTAAAATCACCTGGGTCAGTCAAGTTGATCGAACCGTCTCGATCAATCTTGGTCAGCAGGATGGTCTTCGGAAACAGATCACTTTCATCGTCTATAATGCCAATGAGAAAAACATCGGTAAAGATGAACTCAAGAAGGGTTCCGTTGAGGTCATCCAAGTTGACGGTGCCCACACAGCCATCGCTCGCATTGTCGAAGACAATATCAAGAACCCGCTCCTGCCCGGCGATGTGATCTACACCAAGGTCTGGCAGCCCGGTCACTCCGAGCATTTTGCCCTCGCCGGATTTTTTGATATCGACGGCGACGGCAAGAGCGACCGCCAAAAAATGCACGACTTGATCGTCGCCAATGGTGGCGTCGTCGATGCGGAAATGGACGAAAAGGGTGAGGTCATCGGCGCGATGGACCTCAATACGCGATATGTCATCATTGGCGAACGTCCAACCGACAAATCGGACCCCAAGCTCCTCAAGAGCTTCACTACGATGATTACCAAGGCGACCGATCTTGGCGTGCAACAAATGCCTTTGCACAAGTTCCTTAGTTTCGTCGGATACACTCCGGAACGGGCGGGCGGAACGCGAAGTACCGGTGCCGCGTTTACCGAAAAGAAGGACAAAGATGCCGATCCCGGATTTCGTACCCGCACGCCGGGCAAAGCGGCTGGCGCGTTCGACAAGTAGGCGAGAGCCAATTCTCGATCAATTCAATATCAATCACTTGCCGCGCGGCCGCTTTCCCGGTCGTGCGGCAATTGTTTTAATGAGGTCGCTTAGCCCGGCGTCCACGCCGGATTTTCCCATGTTAGTAGGTCAGTCCTCTGGCCTGACATCGAATCGACGTCCAACCATTTGTCAGGCCACAGGCCTGACCTACGCCTTAGTTCACGAATACATGTCCGACCACTCCCAATTCCCAACGACCCGCCTCCGCCGCTTACGTTACAACCCGGCCGTGCGGGAACTCGTTCGTGAAACGCGACTATCGCCGCAGAATTTGATCCTGCCACTGTTTGTGCGGTCCGGCACGAATTTTCGGCAGGAAATATCGTCCATGCCGGGTCACTTTCAGCTTTCGCCCGACTTGCTGGGCGATGAAATTCGGGCGGCGGCCGTTGCAAATCTCGGTGGTGTGATTTTATTCGGTATTCCCGCCACCAAGGACGAAATCGGCAGCGACGCCTTTTGCGAGCAGGGAATTATTCAACAGGCAATTCGCGTGGCCAAACAAGTTGCTCCGAATTTGCTCGTGATCTCCGATGTTTGCTGCTGCGAATACACAAGTCACGGACATTGCGGCGTCATCAACGACACGACGGGCCGTACCGACGTTGATAACGACGCCACGCTCGCACTCCTCGCGAAGCAAGCCGTCAGTCATGCACAGGCTGGCGTTGATCTCGTCGCCCCCAGCGGCATGATGGATGGAATGGTCGGAGCGATTCGCACTGGTTTAGATCAGGCTGGCTTTTTGCACTTGCCCATTTTGAGTTACGCTGCGAAGTACGCCAGTGCGTTTTATGGACCCTTTCGCGAGGCGGCCGAAAGCACGCCGCAATTTGGCGACCGGCGAACGTATCAAATGGACCCCGCCGCCTCTGCCGGTCAGGCCCTGCGCGAAGTCGAACTCGATCTGGCGGAAGGGGCCGATCTGATTATGGTCAAACCGGCGTTGGCCTATCTCGACATTATCCGTTCGATCCGCGACCGTTTTCCGGGTGTTCCACTCGCCGCGTACAGCGTTTCCGGAGAGTACAGCATGGTTAAAGCGGCGGCCGCGCGGGGCTGGCTCGACGAGCGAGCGGTCGCGCTCGAGTCGCTCACGGCCATTCAACGGGCCGGAGCGAACATCATTCTGACCTATTGGGCAAAAGACGTCGCACAGTGGTTGCGGTCGTAGGGGATTGCGGACCTTGGTCCGGCTGTGGTGCATCCCCACGGATGCGATTTACCAACTTGCTCCACCACCGCCACCGCCGGAGGAACCTCCGCCACCCCAGCTTCCTCCGCCACCCGACGAACCACCGCCGGAAAATCCGCCGGAATACCCCGATGCGATGGTGTTGAACAAAAAGCCCCACCAATTACTTTGCCCTTTCGACCGGCTGATGAAATAAACAACGACGACAAAAAACACCAGCATTATTACGAACGTGGCCCGGTCGTTCGATTGTTGTATTGGTGCGGTCGTGATGAAATGAACCGACGGGACGCCCAACAGTTTTATGTCCAGTTCGTCGGCGATTCGCGTGGCGACGCCCGCCGTGATCTTTTTGAGCCCGCCGTTGTAGTCTCCCTGTTTGAAAAACTCAGTCGCCGCCTGACGACAAATATCGACACACCAGATGTCGGGCAACGTTCCTTCGAGTCCGTAGCCGGTGTGAACCCGGACTTTATGCTCTTGCACGGCGAGTGCAATGATCGCCCCATTCTTTTTTTCTTTCGACCCCAAACTCCATTCACGAAAGTGACGCTGCGTGAACGTGAAGAGGTCTTCCTCGTCCGTCGAGCGAATGCAGAGAATCTTCACTTGAGCGGTCGTTTTTGCTTCCAACTCCTTTAGTTGCTCCTCGAGCGTTTTGCGGGTGGCGTCGTCCAGGATATGGTCGGGATCGGCGACGTAAAAACCGGTCTGCGGAACGGTCTGTTTCGCATGGGCACTTTGCGGCGCGACGAGTAAAGCCATCGCCGTGAAGACCAGGGTGGCAATGATCTGGACTCGCGAATAAATATCCGCCACGGTCGTCTTTCGCTCTGCGAAAGAACGTCCTTTTGCAGTACGAAAGACGACAATGTTTGTGGAAGCGTTACCAACCATCGACCATCGCTCCCAGCGTTTCGACCTCGGCGTAAAGCTGTTGAAAAGTGTTCCAGTCGGGCGAGCGGACGTTTTGCACGGCCTGTCGCACGCCCGGCAGCCGTCGGCCCGCGAGTGTTTCGACCGATGTCACAACATCGAGGAGCGGTTGAAACGCACGGCGTCCTTGGAGCCAAAGCATCGCTCGCAGGGTACGGCTCAAACGCTCGACAACGTTAAGGATCACACCGGGAAACTGTTGGCTTTTTCCATGCGTCGAAAGCAATCCCTGTTGCAGCGCGATGATGACCGTTTTCATTTCTCGCTCGCATTGCGACCGCACATTCGGGTCGGTGAATTGCAAATTAACAAAGGGCGATTCACCGAGAATGCTGACCGCTTGTTGCTGAATCTCCAGTAGTTCGAGCGGAAACGTGTCGAGCGATTTGGCAATGAACGCGGGTGTGAGGATCAACGGAGCGACGATTCGCCGCAGGCCAAACTGATCTCCCAACTTCGCGAGGGTGCGAACTCCGTCCAGATCGACCTGTTGCAGCACGAGGACATTGCGGACCGTGTGCCGATCGGCATCGAAGACGCCGGTCGCCGTATCACCGAAGATCGACCAATTCACGACCTGATTGCCAAACGTGCGGTCGATCTGCTCGGCCAGTTGTTGAATCGTTGGCCGCAACACGACCGCGAGCCGCTCAAGATTTTTTGCTGGTGATGGCATGAGGACAGAGAGAGATTGTTGGTGTGGCGGAAGGTTGTTGTGCAATCTCTACGGTAACGTGGTGGGGGGCAGGGCAATCGCACGTCAAAACCCCTGTTTATTTGGCCTAAATTTCTCAAGCTGTGTTGCTAGCAGTGGATTTTTTCATCTTCCGAAACGAAAA
>JAYUFG010000571.1:0-3136 GCA_043738845.1 Planctomycetaceae bacterium | reverse complement strand
CGGTAAATGCGACCTGTCGCTCATGATCGACGATTTGTCGCCAAAAACTCAACTCAGGTCAATCGCAATGTTGCAATTTTTATGGTACGGGCCATATTCAATATTCGGGACGTCACCCGGCTGTTGTTTTTCCACGATGTACGTATGTTCGATGCCGAATTCGACTTCGCTGGCATGGAGGAAGTCTTTCTTTCCGACCAAATTCCGAAACCACTGCGGTGGTCCAGACGTAATCGTCGCGGCTTCTTTCGAGTTCGGAACGAACAACGTCACGTCCACCCCGATGTTTCGCAACTCGGCGATTGCCTCTTCTTCATCCGTAATCTGGCGATACCAAACCGTCCCCCACCACGTCAGCACCGCGCACAGGGTCATAAACACGAACAGTGAGCGCAAACTGTATTGCAGCCAACGCCGACGGGGTCGCGCGGGAACGGCGGAAACTCCGCCTGGCGGTTGCGGCGCGTCGGGCGACAGGTTGTCCGAGGCAGGCGATGACATGACGGTGAAATTGCTGAAAGAAAGGTACGAAGGAAAAAAACGGCGTTAAAACGTCCAGCGAATCAAAGCGGCCAAATGCAAGTCAAAACGTCACACCACAAACCGACTCACAAATTCGCAACCACCGGACTCCGAAGACCCTACGAGAATCCCTCCAGCGACGCGCCTGACCCACTGACGAAGACGTAACCCCAGCGGGAGGGAAGTGCGGCGGGACGAACGGCAGTGTGAGCGGGAGCAACAGGTCGGAATGGCGGCGGGCAATGCTGCGGACCGGAGACGAATTGCGGGAGCGAAAGTTCCGCCCGTGAAATCCGGACGGGCGAACGGATGAAACGGGAAAACGCTGCCCGGCGAATTCGCGGTAGGCGAGACTAATTCCCACAAGATTTTTGAAACCTGAGCGACCATCGCAGCACTCCTGATTTGCCAAACGCAAGAGTAACCCACCGACCCGGTTAGAAACCAGCCCACCGCTGTATTTTTCGAGGTCCAACGCAACCCAATCCAAACATACTGCCTCACCCCTACTTTCGCCAGCCTATCGAGTGTCACGCTCGATAGCAAGAAATTCTTGGGCAACTTTGGCGGGTACTTCCAGAATTAGGAAAATAGTTTTTGCGAACCGGCCCAACGAGTGCCGCATCAAAAAATGCCCTGTTGCAATTGCATTGAAAAAAGGGACAGCGAAAATTTACATCGACCAGCGGCGGCGGACGAGGCCGTCGAGGTTACGAACCGAAGGCTTTTTGCATTGCGACTTGCATCTCGGCCGGGCTGAGTTTGCGAACAGGTGTGGCGACGGACCAGCGGTGACCGAACGGGTCTTTCAATTGGCCATAACGATCACCCCAGAACATGTCGGCGACCGGCATCGTAAGTTCGGCACCGGCGGTAACGGCCTGGGCCACGAGTGCATCGACGTTTTCGACGATCAAATGAATCACGACGGGCGAGCCTTTGAGCGACATTGGGCCGAGGCTCCCGCAGGCGAGATTTTCCTCCGCGAGCATCAGCCGCGAATTGCCAATCCGGACGGACGCATGGACCAACGCTCCGTTCGCACCGACCAAGCGAATCTCTTCCACGGCGTTGAAGGCTTTCTTGTAGAACTCAATGGCCGCGACGGCGTCCGCACACACAAGGTGCGGCGTGAGTGTGTTCGTTTCTGCTGGGATCGGTTGCGGGCTATTCTGGGACATGGTGATTTCTCCGGAGTAACAAACGAGGTAGATCAGCTAGGATGGAGGCGAGGAGAGTTGAATTTGTTGAAATGTTCGGCTCGTCGGTGAGGGTAAATTTGGATCTGCGGTGGACCCTATTCGTTGGATTCGGTCGGGTCAAGCAGCGTCGGCACGGTGGGGAACAAAATCGAGGTTGGCTTTTTCGGTTCCTCAGCGGCTGGCTTTTTTGTTTTCGTCGGATCGTAGTCGGCGTTTTTCGTCGGAAGTTGTGCCCCGACCGACGTCCGCCAATTTTTAAGTTGCTGCCAAAGTTCGTTCGTGTGGACGGGGTCCATCGCGGCCAAGTCTTTTTTCTCTTCCGGATCGTCCTTCAGATTGTACAACTCAACATGAGTGTCCTCAAAGAACTCGATCAGCTTTTCGCTTCCTTGGCGGATCGTACTGTGGGGCGTGGCACCGCCGGGATGATAGTGGGGATAATGCCAGTAGATTGCCTTGCGTGAAAGTTCGCCCGACTGTGCCAACAGTGGTCGGAGGTTCTCTCCATCGACAACATGCTCAGCCGCATCGGGCGTGTTGGTCGCCGATAAAAGCGTGGGATAAAAGTCGGTCGTAATGACGGGGACCGCGCAGGTCGTGCCGGGCTTTACGACGTCGGGCCAGCGGACGATCATCGGTACACGAACGCCCCCTTCGTAGGCTGATCCTTTTCCGGCGCGAATTCCAAGGTTGGTTGTCGAACCGAGCAGCCCACCATTGTCGGAGGTAAACACGACGATGGTTTTTTGCGTGAGTTTAAGTTCATCGAGCTTGGCCATGATCCGTCGCACGCTGTCGTCAACGCTTTCGATCATCGCGGCATAGACGGCGTTTTTTTGCGGTTGGTCGGGCTTAATGAGTCCTTTGAACTTGGCGACGAGCGGTTGCTTCCCTTGTAGCGGCGTATGCACGGCGTAATGCGGAATGTACAGAAAAAACGGTCGCTCGCGATTGGTCTCGATGAATTTTTCCGCCTCGGTCGTGATGCGGTCGGTCAGATACTCGCCTTCTTCGCCCGACGCGATCACCGGGATTTTGTACGGATAAAAATAGCTCGGCGGTTGACCCCGATGATCTCCGCCGAAGTTGACATCATAGCCAAACTTTTCGGGCGTACTCTCTGGCCCGCCCAGGTGCCACTTTCCCATTGAGGCGGTCGCGTAACCGGCTGCTTTAAGGCGGGCGGCAAGCGTGATCGATTCGATCGGAAGACTCTGTGTCCATTTGGGAACCTTTAACATCGCAAAGGGTTGAGCGTGTCCTGGAATCCAATCGGTCAGGTGGAGTCGCGCGGGGTATTGTCCTGTTTGTAAACTTGCCCGAGTGGGAGAGCAAACGGTGCAGGCGGAGTAGGCTTGCGTGAAGAGCATTCCCTGCTTGGCGAGGCGGTCGATGTGCGGCGATTGAAAGAA
>JAYUFG010000570.1:0-8275 GCA_043738845.1 Planctomycetaceae bacterium | reverse complement strand
TTTTGAATCTGCTCTTATCACACTCACGAAATCGGAACCAGGAAACATAAGCGAGTTCATCGCTGTACTACAGGACAAGCTTGACGAGAAATTGGAGGACAATAATCCTCCTGACGCGCCAACTCTCGATCAAATTGTAGAGGGATAGTGCAAATGCCAACAAGGAAGATTGTAAATGTTGCATCTGTTCCAAAGAGAAGTCCGTTCCGTTATCCGGGTGGGAAGACTTGGCTTGTCCCGCTGGCAAGAAAATGGTGGAAAAGTCTTTGCGGAAAACCCGAGTTACTAATCGAACCATTTGCTGGCGGAGGAATCATCGGACTCACGGCGGCGTTTGAAGGTTTCGTTGATCACGTGATTTTTGTCGAAAAGGATCCTGACGTCGTTGCAGTTTGGAAATGTGTTTGTTCAGACTTGTATCCTATTCTCCGCGAACGAATATTGACGTTTGAGGTGACGGAACAGAATGTTCGCCGGACCCTCGCGGAAGAAACACAACGCATCGAAGAAATCGCTTTTCGCACGATAATCAAGAATCGCATGTTTCACGGTGGCATACTTGCTCCTGGTGCTAGCCTGATGAAATCCGGGGAGAACGGAAAAGGTCTAAAATCTCGCTGGTATGCAAGAACGCTCGCTGATCGAATTACCGCCATCGGCGAAATTCGTCACCGATTCACAGTTATTGAAGGCGACGCGATCAACGTTGTTGAGGCACACAAAAACGCCGCCAATGCGATTTTCTTTATTGATCCACCTTACACCGCGTCAGGGAAAAAAGCTGGCTCGCGACTATACCGTCACTGTGATTTAGATCATTCTGCGTTGTTCGAACTTACTGCGTCATTGAACGGTGAATTTTTAATGACCTATGATGACGCTGAAGGTGTTCGCGATTTAGCGAAGCATCGCAAATTCGACATAGAGCTGGTCCCGATGAAAAATACCCATCATGCCAAGATGACGGAACTATTGATTAGCCGCGATCTTTCATGGTCGCGACAAGACTCAATCTCACATCGCCAATTTGAGTTCAATTTTGACGCATAGTCGTTCGATGCCCGGAAAAGGCGTCAGGAACCAACAGCCAAAAAATGAGGCGAGGTTGTGACGGTTCGTTCCTAACCGATGTGGCTCCATTGGCAAATCTGACGTTGAAAATGTGCGCGGATTGTAGCATTATTTTGCGATTCGCAATACTTTTTTAGCGGATAGTCCACCTTGACCAAGCAAATACCCCGCATGCTCTCCCTCCTCCAACTGACGAACATCACCAAATCTTTCGCGGGTGTCCATGCGCTGAAGGGGGTTTCGTTCGATCTGCGGCCGGGGGAGGTTCATGCCTTGGTCGGCGAAAATGGAGCGGGGAAATCGACGCTCATTAAAATTATTACGGGTGCCCATCAGGTCGACAGCGGTGAGATGGAGATTGCCGGGGAAGTGATTGCGAACAACGGGCCGAAGCGGGCGAAAGCTCTCGGTGTCGGGGTGATCTATCAACAGCCCGCCCTGTTTCCCGATCTAACCGTTGCCGAGAATATCGCGCTGGGTCTCGAAAAGCCGGGCGGTTGGCGACCTGTTCGCTGGGGAGAGCGGCGGCGGCGAGCGAAGGAACTGCTGCAAACAATCGGCGCGACATTCGATCCCGATACCGAAGTCCGACATTTGACAATGCCGGAGCAACAGTTGGTCGAGATCGCCCGTGCGCTCGGGGCGAAGGCGCGCATTTTAATCATGGACGAGCCGACCGCCTCGTTGTCCGAACGCGAGGTCGAGAATTTGTTCCGCGTGATTCGCGAGTTGCGAACGGCGGGCGTCGGGATCATTTACATTTCGCACCGGCTGGAGGAACTGCCGCAAATTGCCGATCGCGTCACGGCTCTGCGGGATGGAACCCTCGTCGGCACGCACCCCATGTCAAGTACCAATCGGGACCATCTGATCAAAATGATGGTCGGGCGAGAACTGTCCGCCGTGTTCCCCAAAATCGAAGTTCCTCTCGGTGATGAAATGTTCCACGTGGAACATTTGTCCAGTCGGGCGGCGGGCGTCCATGATATTTCGCTGCAAGTGCGGGCGGGTGAAATTCTCGGTCTGGCGGGACTCGTCGGGGCGGGACGGACCGAACTGGCCCGAGTGCTGTTTGGAATCACGCCCGCCGATCAGGGTGAGATTTACGTACAAGGAAAGCGGGTGCGAATTAACGAGCCGCAGCGGGCGGTCGAGTTGGGAATTGCCTACGTCCCGGAGGATCGGCGGCGACATGGCGTGATTCTCGATTTGCCCGTCGCGGAAAATATGACGCTCGGAATTCTCGACCGCCTTTCGACGTGCGGTTGGCTGAACTTTGGTAAAGAACGCGAGTTGGCGAACGGGTTTGTCCAACAATTGGGCGTGAAAACAGCCTCGATTGAAAGTCCGACGGGCAATCTTTCCGGCGGAAATCAGCAAAAGGTCGCCCTGGCTCGCTGGCTCGCGGCGAAACCGAAAATTTTGATCCTCGATGAACCGACGCAAGGGATTGATGTCGGAGCAAAGGCCGAAATTCACCGTCTGATGGGTGAATTGGCCAAACAGGGTTTGGCGATTATCATGATCTCCAGCGAACTGCCGGAGATTCTGGGAATGAGCGACCGCATTGCCGTGATGCACGCGGGCCGGATCATGGCTACGATGAATCGGGCCGACGCGACGCAGGAAAAACTCCTCTCGCTCGCGCTGGGTCACAAGGAAGGAGCATCGGCCGCTTGATGAAGAACAAACTTCGTGAAATCTCCGTGGCGGTCGCGTTCGTTGCGCTCCTGTTGGTGCTGTGGCGCGTGAAGCCCGACTTTTTCATGTGGAGCAATATCCGCACGCTGCTCGTGAGCATGTCGCCGATTATTGTGGCAGCGGTCGGGATGACGCTCGTGATTATCGCCCGCAATATCGACATCTCGATTGGTTGGCAGTTTTCGGTCTGTGCGGTCGTGGCAAGTTGGCTCGCCGCGCAGGGCATTCCGTTGCCCTACGTGATTGGGGCGACGCTGTTGACCGGCGGAATTTTGGGAGCCGTGAATGGTGCCTTGATCGCGGGGATGAACTTGCCCTCGATTGTGGTCACGCTCGCGACGATGGTCATCTATCGAGAGTCGCTCCGGTGGATTCGCAGCGGAGAAGCGGTCCGCGATGCAAGCGGCACATTTCAATGGTTTGGACTTGGTCAAGAGACGGGGCAATGGGTCATCATGGGGACCGCGCTGGGGGTCGTGATCGTGTTTGCGATTGCGATGCGATACTTGGCGGCGGGCCGCGCAGTCTACGCCGCCGGCTCTGACCAAGAAGCGGCCCGACTCGCGGGCATACGCCCTCGCCTGGTTGTGTTCGGCGTGTTTGCCACGATGGGCGTGTTGGCCGGACTGGCTGCGCTGCTCAGTGCGGTGCGGTTGGCCAGCGTTTATCCCAACACGGGCGACGGGTTGGAATTGCAAGTGATTGCCGCCGTCGTCGTCGGCGGAACGGCCGTCTCCGGCGGACGCGGGACGATTTGCGGAACCTTGATCGGGGCGGCACTGCTGGCGACGATTCGCCCGGCATTGACGACGCTCGGTGTCCCGCCGGAATGGGAAAAGGCGTTGCAAGGGGCGATCATCCTGCTCGCCGTCGCGTCGGACTCGTTGCGGAGGAGAGCGTAACGCATGAGTACAATAACTACATCGCCGAGTTCGACCTCGGCCCGTTCGGGCATTCGTCTCAATCAACAGATCATCCTGTTGATCGTGCTGGCGATTGAAATTATCATCTTCGGAAAAATTGGGACGAATTTTTTGACGGTCACGAACGGTTTTGAAATCACGCGAGTCAGCGTCGAGATTGGGCTGCTCGCATTGGCACTCACGCCGGTCATTATCAGTGGCGGAATTGATCTATCGGTCGGATCGCTGATGGGCTTGTCGGCCGTCGTGTTTGGAATGTTGTGGAAAGATTATCATTGGCCCATCGTCGCTGCGGCCGGTGGAACACTCGTCGGCGGTGCGTTGGCGGGCAGTATCAATGCGATTCTCATCACGCGGTTGCGACTGCCGCCGCTGATTGTCACGCTCGGTTCGTACTCGCTGTTTCGCGGAATCGCCGAAGGAATCACCGGCGGTGTCAGAAACTTCACCGACTTTCCCGAATCGTTTTTGGCCTTTGGGCAGAGAACCTTTTGGGAACGGGTGCCGCAGCAGTTGCCGATCTTTGTGATTGCCGCAGTCTTGTTTTGGTTGCTGATGCACCGCACGACGATCGGTCGGGCGATTGTCGCGATTGGCTTCTCGCCCGAGGGTGCGCGGTACGCCGGCATCCCCGTCAATCGCCGCGTGGGTCTCGTGTATATTCTGTCGGGTATCACGGCCAGTTTGGCGGCGATCATTTATGTCGCCCATTTGGGACAAGCGAAGTCGGACGCGGGGACCGGATATGAACTCCTCGCGATCACGGCGGTCGTGCTGGGTGGGACGTCGATTTTCGGCGGACGGGGGACCATTCACGGAACTTTACTGGGGTTGTTCGTGATTACGGTCCTGAAAAACGGGCTGCAATTGGCCGATTTGCCCGCCGAGATGGCCGGAATCATGACAGGTGTGTTATTGTTAGGTACGATCAGCATGGATTGGATTCAAACGCGGGCGTTTCGTCCCGCCGTCACTAGCGAGGAGTTTTCGATGAGGAATTCGCAGGTTGCCGCACTCAGTTTTGTCATTCTGTTGGCGGCGGGCATCATGGCCGGAAGCAATTGGCTGTTGGTCAAGCAGATGGTCGGCGGTTCCGGTTCCGTGGGAAGTGGATCGGGTACGCCCGACAAGACGGATAAAGGCTCGCCCGACAAAACCGACAAACCGTCGAGTAATCAAGACGCAGTGGCCAATGGGCCAAACGACAAAAACACGACACCCAAGAGTGTCAAGAATACGGACACGCCGACAAGTGTGACCGTCGCGATGATGCCCAAGAGCAAAGGCAACGCCTATTTCATTGCGTGCAAGAAAGGTGCGGAAGAAGCGGCCAAGGAACTGAACGTCAATTTACTGTGGGACGGTCCGACCGATCCCGATCCGGCCAAGCAAAATGAAATCGTCGATACCTGGATCACGCGCGGCGTCGATGTGATTGCCGTCGCGGTGGAAAATCGGGCGGGCATCTCGACCGCTCTCCGCCGTGCGCGGGAGAAGGGGATCAAAGTTATCACTTGGGATTCTGATGCGGACGCCGACGCCCGGGATTTCTTCGTCAATCAGGCGACTCCGGAAGGAATTGGTCAATCGCTGATGGACAACGCCGCGCGGGTGATGGAGAACAAGGGTGAGTTTGCGATCATTACGGCGTCTCTTACGGCGGCGAACATGATCGAGTGGCAAAAGCATATTGAAGCCCGCCGTTTGGAGAAATATCCCGACATTAAAATGGCGACGCTCCGTCCTTGCGACGACAAACAAGATCGGGCGTTTGACGAAGCCAGCACGATTTTGAACGCTTATCCCAACGTAAAACTGTTCATGGCGATCTGTTCGCCCGCCGTGCCCGGTGCGGCCGAAGCGGTCAAGCAGTCGGGTCGCAAAGATGTGAAGGTGGTCGGGCTGGGATTGCCCAATGAGAACAAGAAATATGTTCACGAGGGTCTGACCGACGCCGTGATTTTGTGGAACACGATGGATCTGGGTTACTTGACCGTTCAGGCGGCGCACGGTTTGAAAACGGGAACGCTGAAGGCCGGAGACAAGTCATTCGTCGGCGGCCGCTTGAAGACGCTCGAAATCGGCGGTGAAAAAGGAGACAACCTGCTCCTGGGCAAACCGTTCGCGTTCACCAAAGAGAACATTGAGCAGTTTGATTTTTAAGCACACTTTTTGCGAAGATTAACCCTCCCTGGAGTTCTCGTTATGAACCCTCGCCGTGAGTTTCTCAAAGCGTCGTTGGCCGCGTCGGGAGTTTGGGCGTGGGGCTTGTCGGCCCCCCGTTTTTTAGCGAAATCGGCGGCGGCTGCACCTGACGCTTTGCAGCCGGGCGGGAACGAGAAAATCCTCGTCGTGGTGCAATTGACCGGCGGCAACGATGGTTTGAATACGGTGGTCCCGTTTGGTGACGATGGTTACGGGCGACTTCGCAACAAACTTCGCTTGCCGAAAAACGAGTTGCTGAAAGTCAACGATCATATTGGCCTGCATCCGTCGTTGACGGGCTTGGCAAAACTGCTTGAGCAACAGGCGTTGTCGATTGTGCAAGGGGTCGGATATCCGAACCCGAACGAATCGCACTTTCGCTCGATGGACATTTGGCAGGCGGCCAGCTTGGGCGAAGACCTGACGGAAGGTTGGCTGGGCAAGTCGCTCGTTCAACTTCCCGGTGTGCCGGCCTTTCATGCGGCTGCGCCGAATGAATCAAGCCATCTCGCGTTGGCTGGGGCACCTGCTCGGGTGCCGTCAATAACGAACCTCGCGCAGTTTCAGTTGCAAATGAATGCTGCGGGAGCGACTGATCGAGAGGCGCAACGCAGTGTGATTGAAAGTGGGACAATTGAAAGCGGTAAGGGGCGTCATACCGCTGCGAACGCGAGCTACGAACAAAATCGGTTGCTTGATTTTGTCTGTCGCACGGCGACGAACACATATGCGAACAGCCGCCGTTTGCAAGAATTGGCGAAGAACTATCAACCGGCGACACCTTATCCGACAACCGGCTTGGCGAACCGTTTGAAACTGGTCGCGCAACTGATCGAGTCGGGCATTGGCGGCCGAATTTATTACGTCACGCAAGATGGTTACGACACGCACGCGGGTCAATTGCCGCTGCACGCCAATTTGCTAAAGGAATTGGGCGACGCGGTTGCAGCTTTTTATCAAGACCTATCGGCACGGGGACATCGCGACCGATTGCTCTTGATGACGTTTTCCGAATTCGGTCGGCGGGCGAAGGAAAACGAGAGTGGTGGGACCGATCATGGTTCGGCCGAGCCGTTGTTTTTTGTCGGCGGCCGCGTGAAGCCGGGACTCATCGGGAAGCACCCCAGCCTGACCGATCTGGAAATGGACAAGCTGAAACATCACACCGATTTTCGCCAAGTTTATGCGAGCGTGCTGGACAACTGGCTCGGCGTTTCGAGTGAGAAAGTGCTGGGCGAGAAATTCAAGCCGCTCGATTTCTTGAAGACATAATGGTTGGAGTTACGAGAGGTAAAAAAGGACGAAGAAGGGGAGGTCGCTGTCGGATATTGCTAGTCCGTTACGAAATTCCATTGCCAAGAGCCGCAGCTACTCGGCAGGCTTCTTCGGCTTAACGTCGGAGAACAGATCGTCCCGTTGTTGCTGACCGATCCGAATGACGACGAGTTTTGTTTCACGATGGCCATTCACTTCTTCGGTGAGAAAGTGATAGCCCAGGCTGCCGGGCCGGTCGAACGAATGGCCCAGCACGAGCAACTGGCCGGGCGAGAGCTTGGCCTCGACGGTCAGTTTTTCAAAAGCCTGTTTCGGCCGACTCGCATCGAGACGAAACGCCCCGTCCTCGCCGACATAATGCGGACGCGATTCGCCATATTCGACTTCGGGAACGATCTCCAAGCGAACCCGACCGTCAGGTTGCGAAAAGGCTTTGAAACCAAACTGGGCCTGAGCCGCTTCGTAAGTCTTGCCCCGCAGTTGCCCATCTTCATTGATGACCAGTGGCAATTGCGTCTGGCTTGATGACGCCACGATCTCGTTCCGATTCCCCTCGATCAAATGGATCACGCTACGAGTAACGGTCGGGCGAGGGTCGCTGCTGACGGGTCGCTTTGGTCCGTCGGCGGATTTACTTTGATCGAGCATTTGAGCGAGTTTGCTCGGCAGTTGTCCTCCGACGAGTCCCACTCGCAATCCGTTCGCTTCCCATTGTCGTCGCAAGTTGGTGGGAAGCTGTTGTTCGTCGATGTCGGTCCAGAGGGCAGCATTTTGCTCAGCATCATCCTGGGCAATGCGGACGAGAAAGACCTCGAAGGAGACGCCCGACTCGCCTAAGTTTAACGGTTGTAGGAATGGATTTTCGTGCGTCGTCCGAACCGGCTCGCCAAATTGGCAACCCGACATACCCGCGCAGACCGCGACACTTACGGAGATAAGAACGGCGAACCGCGTCATGCGGAAATCCGGGAAAGAATTTGGAAATTCGGTTGAGACAAGGCCGGGAGAGTATTCGCCGCCGGGAGTTGTGTCAACGTGTTTCGGAAAACGGGCGGAATATGGCAAATCGCCAGTTAGACCGGGAGGTTTGCGTTGTCTGC
>JAYUFG010000569.1:0-3141 GCA_043738845.1 Planctomycetaceae bacterium | reverse complement strand
CCGCTCAATAACGTTCGCCAATTCGCGAACATTGCCGGGCCAGCCGTGCGTCTTGAGGAGTTCAATGGCCTGCGGCGTGAACGTGGGAACGCCGGGTTTTGTATTGCGGCGAAAGCGTTCGATCAAGTGTTGCGCCAGTTGCGGAATGTCGTCGATCCTTTGACGCAACGAGGGCAGATTGATCTCGAACGTGTTGATGCGGAACATCAGGTCTTCGCGAAAATCACCGGCTTCGACCATTTCGTCGATCTGGCGATGGGTCGCACAAACAACACGAACGTCAACGATCACCGCTTCGTTTTCACCGACACGACGAATTTCGCCACTCTCCAGCACGCGCAATAACTTGGCCTGCATCGGCTTGGGCAACTCGCCGATTTCGTCGAGAAACAATGTCCCCCCGTCGGCCACCTCGAACAACCCGACGCGATGTTCGTCGGCACCGGTGAAACTTCCTTTGCGATGACCGAAGAGTTCACTTTCGATCAGTTGCTCCGGCAGGGCACCGCAATTCACAGCGACGAACGGTTTGTCCGCTCGCAAACTTTGATCGTGCAACGCGCGGGCGACAAGCTCCTTGCCAGTTCCCGTCTCGCCGAGAATCAAAACGGTCGAGTTGGTCGGAGCGACTTTACTGATCAGTTGTTTGACGCGCTGCATATTGGCCGATTCACCGATCAGTCGGGGCATTCCTTCGACCCGTTCGAGTTGTCGCTTGAGGGCGCGGAACTTGTTCATTAGTTCCCGCTTCTGGGCGATCCGCGTCAACAGGGCGTCCAGGTCCGAGAGTTTGTAGGGCTTGGTCAGGTAGTCAAATGCGCCGTGTCGCAACGCGGCGACTGCCGTTTCCAACGACGATTTTCCAGTCAGGACAACGGCGTCGGTGTCGGGCGACATCTGTTTGCATTTTGCGATGACCTCCAACCCGGTCAGGCCGGGCATGTCGAGATCGACGAGAATACAATCGTAATTGTTCATCTGCAATGCGGCGACCGCCGTCAGTCCGTCAGGGCAAACGGTGACTTCGTGACCCAGGCGGGGGAGCTCGTTGCTCATTAACTCTTGCAACGAACGCTCATCGTCGGCAAAGAGGATTTTGAGTTTCTTACTACGGTTTTTAGTGGTGGTCGGCGGCATGATACGTATTGTTTTGCTGGGAAATAAATTGCTTTGTATATTCGACGATTGAGTGTGTGTATTGCTTAGCCAGCTCGTCCACGATCCGAATTTTTGTGAACTTTTCGACGTGGACGTCGGGGCTAAGCGATGGAGTAACACGTCAATGCTAAACTTTTCATTCTTACGCCGCTTGCTTTCGCCCGGCGTTCGTTTCTAGCTTCGGCGTTTCGGCCAGTGGCAATGTCACGCGAAATTGCGAACCGCAACCTGGCCCGTCGCTGGTCGCCTCTAAATGCCCTTGATGATCGGTCAAAATGCGATACGCGATCGACAAGCCCAGCCCAGTTCCTTGTCCATTGCGTTTGCGAGTAAAAAACGGTTCGAACAAATGCTCGCGAACCTCGGGCGTCATTCCACAACCGTCGTCGGTAAAGACCAATTCGGCCTCTGTCCCCTGCGTGCTGACTTCGACCTGGAGCAGGCCGCCATCCTCGACGCAATCGAGGCCGTTGGTAATCAAATTCAGTACAACTTGTTTAATCTCCGGGGCGTTGATGTTGGCCACGACTGGTCCGCCGGGCTGAAATTCCAACCGCTTGTGTTTGTACTTGCCCAAATGGTGGACCATTTCCACGACGCCTTGCACGAGTTCATTCAGGTCTGTTTCGTGACGACGACTTTCTCCCAGGCGGGAAAAGTCGAGCAGCTTCTCCGTGATTTCCTTACAACGAAATGCCTCTTGTTGGATCATTCGCAGATAATTACGAATCACTCCGTTTTGTTCGTCGTTTAGGTCCACTACATCGCCGACGCGGCTTTCGAGCGACTCGGCACACATGGCAATTGAAGCCAGCGGATTGTTGATTTCGTGGGCGACGCCCGCCGCCAGAAAACCAACGCTCGCCAGTTGCTCGCCACGAATGACTTGTTTGGTCCGAATTTGAACCTGATGATCAAGATCGTCACGAATGGCTTGAAAGCGAGATGTCATGGCGTTCATTGCGGTCGCCAGTTCGGCCATCTCGTCGTGCGATTGGAGCGTAATGCGGTGGTCGAACTCGCCCGCCGCAACTCTCCGTGAACCTTTTACCAACACCCGCAATGGTCGAAAGACCCAGCGATAAAACAAATGAATGAACAGTCCCATCAAGATCGTCGCGGAAATCCCGGCGATCCAGTTGGCGGCGAACATGGCGTGATAACGGCTGCGGACGTCGCCCGCCAAACTATGCAAACGCTCGTGCAAATGACTGGGGAGTTCACTCGCCAGTTCCTGTAAGTTATCGAGTTCACTGCGCAACTGCGCGGCGACCGCTTCATCATCGGACCAAGTTCCGCTGCGGCTGAGTTCTGCGATGACTTGCAAACTGTCGTCGAGCTTGCACACGGTTTCGTGTTCAAACCGATTGTCGAGAATGTTGTCTTGCTCATCGTCGCCGTCGGCCTCATTCTGTGACAATTGGTTCCGATATTCGGTCAGCTTCTCCCGCACGGCTTCAAAGCGGCAGGCGAAGTCGTTGCAAACGGAAACCTTTTGCAGGTCATCCTTGGTGCGCAATGTCGGACTAAGCGTCGCCCTTAGGTCGCCGACTTTTTGACCGAGCGAAGTCGCCAACGGCAATTCGCTGGCCCGACCGCGGAGCGAGCGAACCAGCCCGCGATAGGCGTACATGGCCGACAAGCCGGTCAGCGATAATATCGAAACAATGACCAATAACAGGCCAAGGCCGATGAGCAGTTTATTTCGGATGGGCCAACGGGCGAGCACGGCGACGACTCCTTGTCGCGTTGTGGGAAGGTGTTGCGGGGGAGAAGTGTAGCAGCGAGGTGGAAACAGGGGAATGCGGAATGCGGGGCGGAAAAGTCGGAATGTTGGCAAAATCGCCGCTTCGCCCTCCGCGAATGAGGACTCAAAACCCTCCGCGTAGAGGCTGTTACTTTTTTGAACTTTTTGGGGGCGGAGTTCGTAGGATGGTCAGAAAGTCGTTGGTTATTGTCTCCACGATGGGTCTAAAACCCTCG
>JAYUFG010000568.1:0-3151 GCA_043738845.1 Planctomycetaceae bacterium | reverse complement strand
TCCCGCCTCCACCACGCCGCAGCGGCAGAACTCGGCACCACTATTCAACTTATCGCCTGCTCAACCCGACTAAGAAAATACCTTGAAAGGGATGGTTGCTCGCAACCTGGGGCGCAGCCAGGAGGCATTCGTTTTGAGGTCGTCACACGATCCAATCGATTTTCAGACCGACGCTCCGACGTTGCTTGTCCCAACGGGTCGGGCGACATCGCCATTCGGCGGCAAGCGGAACCAAGCCTGCCCGTCATTGTCGTCGAGCGGCGTAGCAAAATCAATTCGGTTTTGTGACGAAAATGACGGTCTTTTGGTTGCGGACCGGGATTGCGAACGGGCGGGGGGACACGCGCGATGATGGTGTCGCCGCTGACGCGGCTTTGTTCGCGCTGGGATAACGGTTCCAGGCGTTCCGCTGCGCTCCACGCCCCAACTATTCACAGGTCACCACTGACGCGGCTGCATTCTTGGCGAGCGTGACTTGCGATTTAAGAGTCATCCACTCTCGTAACTCTTGCCTTCGGATCGGCGCATTAAATAATGTCGTCTTTCGCTCCGCGAAAGGACGTCCTTTTGCAGAGCGAAAGACGACAATGGCGACAGTTATTGATGCGCCGATCCTTAGCCGATTCAAACATTTTTCAACCCACTATCGGCTGAAGCCGACGAAGAAGCTGAAGTTGTTGACTTCGTCCGAATTGTGCAGCATGTGAACCGGTACCGAGAAGTCGAGGGCAATCGGAGCTTGACCCATCGCCGGAATGACGAGTCGTAAGCCAGCACCGACCGATGCGCGAAACGAGTCGGCGTGCAAGCCGATTTTATTCTCGACCGTGCCAAAATCGGTGAAGACCACACCGCGAACCATATCATCTGCCGAGATCGGGAACAGATACTCGATCGAGTTGATGAATTCAAAATTACCGCCGATGGCAACGCCCAGATCGCGCGGCCCGACGCCACGGAAGTTAAATCCGCGGAGCGACGAATATCCACCGGCGAAAAAATGTTCATACAAAGGAGTGTTGTCGCCCGACCATCCGACACGACTGGTCATCGCAAGTACGTGGCGTCCCGACCCGTCGGCCCGTTCGGTGATGGCGAAGTATTGCTTCGCATCGAACGAGATTCGCGGATAATTGAACGTCCCCGTGACTTGCTCGAAACTTCCTTCGAGGTAATGGCCTTCGGTCGGCATGAACGCACTGTCGCGCGTATCATGGGCGAGCGAGACGCCAAATCCAAACAGGTCGTTTCCACCTAACACAGCCGTCAAAGCGTCTGGCGTGGGAATGCGTGGATTGCTGATGTCAATGTGCTCACCGCGGAACGTGACACGTCCCGACAAGTCTGGCGAAAACAAGTAACCCAGCCCAACGCGACCACCGGCCCTTTGTTCGGTCCAGTCGGTGTAGATTCGGGTAAAGTACGAACCACTGATTGAGAAGCTAATAGGGGTATCCCAAAGATACGGTTCAGTGAAGCTCGCGACATATCGCTGCACCTTCACGCCGGGCATTGCTTCCACGCGGAAACGTTGACCAGCACCACGCCACGCCGTTCCATTGCGGACGTCTTCCCAACTCGACGGCCAACGAGTCCAGTCGAAGTTCTGTTCATCCAGGACAATTTGGCCGACGACGCCAGCATCGGAATTGACGCCAACGCCAAACATCAGTTTGCCCGTCTGTGTTTCGGGACCGTACGCATCAAAATCAAGCAGCGGCAACGCATCCAACGGCGGCGTTCGACCGTCGATGGTCAACCCGTCGCCAGGATAACGGCGTTGCGTAGGATCGAACACTCCTGGCGGAGGAAGCGGAGCGTTGTAGGCGGTTTGCACTCCGTCTGGCGGAAGATATTGCGATTGATAAGGTTGCCAGGGATTGGCTTGAGTATTGGGGTTAGCCGCAGGCGGATAATAGGTCGGCGCGATATTCGCGACGGCGGGGACGACGCTGCCCGGTTGCGTGCTATAGGCCGCCGGAGCATTGTAAACGGCGGGAGCGGCGTACGGCGCGATGGGGGCTGCCGGTTGTCCACTGCCATACTGCGGATAAGTAGGCATCCCGTTTTCCGGCGGATAGTTCACTCGTGTAAAGTTTGGTGCCGAATTGGCTCGGCCGGTCGATTGCTCCTGTGGAGAAATCGGTTGTAGCGAACGACCACCGAAGTCGGGCGATTGTCCACGGACGATTACGTCGGCATCAAGAGCGACCGGTGGTTTTTGAGCCGTTTGGCCTGCCCAAGGTTGCGGGGCGAGTTGCGAATTCAGCGGGCCACCCGCACAGCCGACGAGCAACGCCAGGCCGTTCGCGACGAGTCCCGAAATGACAAGTTGTTGAAGTTTGTTGTTCACCGGGTGCCCCCTGTCGGTGGCCAAGGCAAAGTAGCGGGTGTCGCGCTCGAGGTCATGTTCGTCGCTGGTCCCGCGATGGTTGGCACAGTGACTGCTGGTTCGGCGGTCGTATTTTCCGCTTGTTCATCGGTCATGTAGATGTGCCAGTCGATAAACTTGTCGCCGTTGGGAGCGGTGGTGATTGTTGTTTGCGTTGTCGCCTGCGGTGATGTTTGCGGGAGTGGAGCGTCAGGACTTTGTCCGCGATATTTTGAAGCGGGCGGAGAACCGGCTGGGCGATTGGCCCACTGCGCTTTTTCCATCTCGTCGATATTTGGCGGAGTGAACACGATCTTGGGCGTTTGGCCCGATTGCGGATCGACCTTAAACAAACCCGACGCTTTCAAACGACGTTCGCTGTTGCGAATTTCGCGAATGTCGGCGATGTCACCCGGTCGTTGCGAAATGCGATTGATAATCGTGTTTTCTTTCGTGTGGGGATTGTCGCCGGTGATATGGACGTTGATCTTTCCGATGCGATAGCGATCACCTTCGGAGATATTATAAACGAGATCGACCTTGCCTGGCTCTTCGAGAAATCGCTTTTCGATTTGCACGTCGGCAAAGACGTAGCCTTGTCCGCCGTACACGTCACGCATCGTATGGCTGTCCTTCGTCACGAAGCCCGCATCGAAGAACTTGTTCTCGTTCCCCTTGAGTTTCAAGTCAACGGTTAGTTTCTCGGTCGGAAATTTTTTATTTCCGATGACGGTCACATTTCGGACGATATAGCGGGGGCCTTCTTGAATGATAAACGTC
>JAYUFG010000567.1:0-8313 GCA_043738845.1 Planctomycetaceae bacterium | reverse complement strand
ACGGCAGGCGATTTGCTAAGCCGTTTGTACACACTCAAAGAGGTTGCGAATCCCGAACCGCCGAAACTTTCCGATCTGCCTCCGGGACTTGTGAATCGTTTTGTCGGACAGCATGGCAAACACCTGCTCAAAATTTATGGTAAGGGAAATATCTGGGACATGGAGGATCTGAAACGGTTCGTCGATGATCTTCGCTCGGTTGATCCACGGGTGACGGGCAATCCCGTCCAAACTTACGAAGCCTCGCACGAAATGAAGCGGAGTTACGAACAGGCGACGATCTATTCGTTCCTGGTCGTAGTGGCGGTGATTTTTCTCGACTGTGGAAGCATTCGGTGGACGCTATTCTCACTCGTGCCGTTGGGGATGGGCGTGTTGCAAATGTTCGGCCTGCTGGGCCTGATGAAAATTCCGCTCAACGCGGCGAACATGATTGCGGTCCCGATTATCCTGGGCGTCGGCGTCGATTATGGTCTGCATGTAATCTATGATTTCCGGCAGCAAAAAGGGCCGTATCATATTTCTCCCTCGACCGCATTGTCGGTCATGGTCGATGCGCTAACGACGAGTGTTGGGTTCGGAGCGTTGATGATTGCCAATCATCAAGGATTACAAAGCCTCGGTCGTGTGTTGGCGATTGGCACGACCGCCTGTTTGTGCTGTGCGATTGGTTTTGTGCCCGCCCTTTTGACCTGGGCCACAAGAAACCGCGAACCGGTTGAGGACGTGTCGGAAACGCACGATGCGGACTCTTCGGTTGTCGATTCGTACAGCGCAGAAGCACGCAATGCCGCTCAACCGACCATTTCGTCCAAGGACGCCGTCGATAGCAAGAACGATCACGTTTCCGGCGAACTCATTTCTCCGCAACCCCGCCTCTCGGCACCTTTCTCGGCGTTGATTGATCGTTAGGGCAGTGGTCGTCAACCATTTCCTCGGATAAATGTTTAGTTACTTCGAGAGTTCATGCCCGCCCTGGGAGGGGCGATGGAATGTAGCCACGGGTGTAGCGGTACCCCGCGAAACCCGTGGAACATGATGCGTTTTTCACGCAACCGCCCCGGCAGGGGCGGAGGATTTGTCGTGTGATCGCGGCACTCCATCGAAAACATACCGCTCGTGAATTTCGATCCCATGCTCAATTAGCGGTTTCAAAAATTCGATCCGAAATTCTTCATCGCGTTGCGGTTTGGCTTGACGAACAATGGATTGTCGCGACAAACGGTTCGTGCCGGCGGACGTTTCCATCGCCCCTGCCGGGGCGATTTTAGGAGACGCGAATAATTTCCACGGGTTACGCGGAGTACCGCTCCACCCGTGGCTACAACCCTTCGCCCCTGCCGGGGCGGGTACAACGGTTTTTCTTCAATCGTTTAAATTCGTACCCATACCCATAATCGAGAAACGGGTGAAATCCACCCATTTCAACCCCCATTGCCGACGATTGCGATGCGATTCGGGTCGGATATAATGAGAAGTGGCGAAAGCGGTTCGCATTGGTTCGCGATCTCCGTCCGTCCCCAGGCCCATCACCACACGCTTTGATTGCGTTCGTTCATCAAGAGGTACTCCCGTGGAAGCGAAATTGGTTCTCGTTGCGGAAGATGGTCGCTCCGGTGAGTTCAAGCTGCGATTGCCGACGATTCTCGGCCGTAGTCGTCAGGCTGGCCTGACCGTACTCCATACTTCGGTCAGTCGCCAACATTGCGAGTTCACGGAATATGAGGGCCAGTTAGTCGTCAACGATCTTGGATCGTTGAACGGAACATTCATCGAAGATACGCGAATTAGTGAACCGACGATTTTGCCGCACGGTGCCCGACTACGAGTCGGGAGTGTGAACTTTCACGCGGACTATGGTGGCCAGGATGACTTGGCTCCGCCGCAGGTTGTGACAACGGAAACTGTTTCTGACGAGGGAATCGATCACGTATCGCATTCGGGTGCGATCCATCTTCTGCCGCCGGGTGCGGAACATGAGCCAAACGAAGCACATGGTCATTCACCACCACCAACCGAGCCGCTGACTCCGATCCATGACGGAGTGATCGAGTTGGAAATGACGTTTGAGGATGATCCGGTTGTGCCAGTGCCGCCACACGTTGCTAAGCCTGCGCCGACAAAGACGGTAGTGCCGAAGGCCCCCGTCGCCGCACCCAAAGTCACACTGCAGAAACCGTCCGCACCCCCATTGCCAACACCGCTGGTCCCACCTCTTGCACCGCTTCCGCCCACGGTGACGAACGATCCGACGATCAATTTTTCCCCTCAAATGGCTGAGCCACACGCCGGAGATGGTGAAGCCTTCGCCGATGATCTCGATTCGTTCTTCAACTCGCTTCTGTAGTGGAATCTCGATTACCCATCTTTTTTCTAAGGCGGCCCGCCAGGGGCACTACGCCCATGCTGTTGTTCAAAAAGAAATTCATGGATGCGATTCGTTCCGGTGACAAGACACAAACGATTCGGTTGTGGAAGTTCTCCAAGATGCGAGCGGGCCAGCGAAGTTACATTCCGGGTGCCGGATATATTCGGATCGATGCCGTCGATCAAGTTGCGTTGGAAGCATTGACCGATGCCGACGCCGTGCTGGATGGTTTCCCTTCAGCCGACTCGCTGCGTACAGAAATTCTCGAACTTTACGCTGATAAAATTACCGCTGGGCAGCAAGCGTTTCGCATCCGCTTTCACATCTTGCCCGTGGAAGAGCAATTCAAAAAGCTAAAGACGGCAATGCCGCCGAAGAAATAACGACCCAAAAGAAAATTTCTGCCGCGAATCTGTCGTCGCCCATCTCGCGGAGCGACAATCGTTGCGGTCTTACTTCGCCCGAGAGTTCGCGATGATCAATGCGACCAGCCCTCCCAAGATCACGACCGCAAATCCGATTGCCCACCGCATCCAGATTTGCCCACTGCGGGCGTCGGCGATATCTTGCTCTGCCTCACGACGGCGGCGAAACTCGAGGCTCGATTCCAAATGGAGCATGAACTGCGCCTGACAAAAGGGACACATCACATGCTGACCAAGCATGTCATGCGGCGTCTCAAGTGGATGACCATTGGGGCAAGGAATATGCAGCGGGTCGGGAAGGGGTTGAGAAAGAATGTCGTAGCCCGGAGTTCCTGGCAGCACGCCGCCCGGCATCGACAAATCGCCACCGGTTTGCATTGCCGGAAGTTCGCTCAACAAATCATCGCCGAGCGTTGAATTCGGGGCAGCTTGCTGCGGAAGGGGCGCGGTCATCGGCTGCGGAGCGACCGGCTGATTGGGTGCCGGTGCAAACTGCTGCGGAGCGGGCGCGAATTGCGGAGTGCCCAATGACCGGGGCGAAGCAAACTGGATCGGACCCGGCGCGGCGGGTTGAACCGGTGCAGGAGGCGCATTGGGAATCGGCGAAAAGGGTGCTGGCTCGCCGGGAAACAAACTTTCCTGCGGAGCCGCAAAGGGATTCGTCCCCGGCTGAAGATAGGACGGATAACTTGGTGCGGTCGGCGTCGGAATCAAGAAAGGCGCGCGGCACTGCGGACACTGGCACGGTTGCCCCGCCTGTGACTCTTCCGCCGAAAGGAGATGCCCATTCGGGCAAGTAAATTGAAACGCCATCGTGCCAAATTCTGCTGTGAACCGTTCCAGATAAACCCCTTAGCAACCGTCGGTCTGGCCTATGGCCTGACAACCGATCAGCGACCCACCTCTGTCAGGCCACAGGCCTGACCTACCACTTCTCGCCAACTTATAGCCTAGTCGGACGCCGCATCCTGACAATGGCGAAATCGACCAAAATCGACGGATTGGACCCCGATATGAGTCAAAAAGGAACGATTACGCCGAATAATCCCCTTGGTCCCGACTTAGCCCGCATGGTACGATACGGCCTGCGGTGCAAACCTTATCGTCGCGACGACTCAACTCTCGGACCATTTCCATTCATCCAATTCCGACTATGGCGACGGGCAAGATCGAAAAATCGACGGACGGCGGCGAAAACCGCACCCCCAAACGCGCCAAGGGCAGCGTCCCAGAGGGGCTGTGGCAGGCCTGTCCCGGCTGTAGCCAGATGATCTATCGCAAAGAAGCCGAAAAACGGCTCAACACCTGTCCCGAGTGCGATTATCACTATTACGTCCCCGCCCGCGAACGAATTGTCCAAGTTCTCGATGCCGGAACATTTGAGGAGTGGGACGGCCATCTCGAACCGACCGATCCACTCGAATTCAACGATAAAAAACCATACAAGGATCGCCTGAAGGCCGAGCAAAAACGGACCGGGTTGAAAGACGCCGCAATCACCGGGACCGGCATGATTCGTGCCCGACGGGTCGCCTTCGGCGTGACCGATTCGGCCTTCATCATGGGCAGCATGGGTTCGGTCGTGGGCGAGCGGTTGACTCGTTTGGTCGAACGGGCAACCGAGCAAAAACTCGCACTGATTATCATTAGCGGTTCCGGTGGTGGTGCCCGAATGCACGAAGGCATCTTGTCGCTGATGCAAATGGCAAAAGTCTCCGCCTCTCTCGCTCGCTATCACGAGTCGGGCGGACTCTTCATTTCCGTTCTGACAAATCCGACGATGGGTGGTGTCGCGGCAAGTTTTGCCTCACTCGGCGACGTTTGCTTTGCCGAACCGAAAGCGTTGATCGGCTTCGCTGGCCCCCGCACGATCAAAGCGACGTTGCGAATTGAACTTCCGAAAGGTTTTCAAACGAGCGAATTTTTGCTGGAGCACGGCTTCATCGACAGGATCGTGCGTCGGGCCGAATTGAAATCAGAAATCGCCCGGACGATTGACTACTGCGGCAAGTAGGACGAGATCGCTCGTCGCAGAGGGATTCAGTTGCGAAATGTCAGGGGTCGCAGCGCACGAATTGTTTTCTCCCGGAAAAATCCCGACACCAGACCGTTGTTCAATTGGGACGGTCTGTCGTAAGATGAGGGGTATGGAAACACTCACCACTACGGAACGGCGTCGCTTAGAATCGCTCGCTGCGGAAGGGCTGGCCCATTATCAGGTCGGGCGGCTCAATCAACTGCTCGACGCGATCTTGCCAGAAAATAAGTTCTACGCCGAGAAGCTGGCGGGCATCAAACGGCCGGTCAAGTCATTGGCCGAAATGCTCGATTGGCCCTTCACCTATAAAGAAGGACTGGTCAGCAAACTCCCCAACGGCGAATTGGCCAACAATTTGACCTTTTCCCTCGAACACTATTCGCGTTTCCATCAAACGTCCGGAACACGCGGGCGGCCGATGGTCGTCCTCGACACGCGGGACGACTGGCGATGGTTTCACACCTGCTGGGATTACATTCTGGATGCGGCCGAGATTTTGCCCAGCGACCGCGTGCTGCTCGCGTTTTCGTTCGGGCCCTTCATTGGCTTTTGGGGTGGGTATGACGCCTTCACCTCGCGCGGTTGCTTGGTCGTTTCGGGTGGCGGAATGTCGTCGCTTGCCCGGTTGGAACTTGCTCGGGCAAGTCGCGCAACGGTTATCTGCTGCACGCCAAGTTATGCTTTGCACTTGGCCCAAGTCGGGGCGGAGCATCAAATCAATGTCGCGTCGCTCGGCGTGCGCACGATTATTGTGGCAGGCGAGGCGGGCGGTTCAATCCCTTCCGTCCGTCAAAGAATTTCGGAAGCCTGGGGGGCGGAAATCTCCGATCATGCTGGTGCGACCGAAGTGGGTCCGTGGGGTTATGGTGATCTTCGCGGGGGCGGTCTGTATGTCCTCGAAAGCGAATTCATCGCCGAGTTTCGTTCTGTCGAGACGGGCCAACCCGCCACCGACGGCGAACTTTCCGAGATTATCCTGACCAGTTTGGGCCGCATTGGAAGTCCTGTCATTCGTTATCGGACGGGCGATCTCGTCCGGCCCACGTGGCATCGCGAAGGCCACAATCGGTTTGTCTTCTTGCCCGGCGGCGTGCTGGGCCGCGTGGACGACATGCTGATCATTCGCGGCGTGAATGTGTTTCCCTCTTCGATTGATCAGATTTTGCGGAGCTTTCCCGAGATCGTCGAGTATCGGATCACCGCGTTCAAACAGGCCGAGATGGATCAATTGCGAATCGAGATTGAGGATCGCCTGTCGCAGCCAGCCCGGGTTGCTGAGGAATTGAAATTGCGACTTAGTCTGACGATCGAGGTCGAGGACGTCCCACTCGGATCGCTCCCGCGTTTTGAAGGCAAAGGCAAGCGATTCGTCGATCAACGATGAGTCCTATCGGCCCCGAATTGTCCAGGGATTGGCGAATGATGCAGTATCCGGTTCGCCCGAAATTGGTATCCATCGTTGCTCTGCGCCTTTCAGAGAACACCACGAGACCTTTTCGTCTTGACTCAGTTGCAGAGGGGAACCACTGGTATCCCGATCCTTTGGCATATCCAAATCACCATTGTCTGTTTCCACTTGAGTGCCTTCCGAAACACGAATTTTGAGAACGATTGTCCTCCCACCCTCACCGGTCGAAAACTCACCATACTTCGCAATGCGTAACGTGCCATTTGACGAAACGTATGCGAATCCCATGTTGTGACGAATTTCGTCAATCGTGATGGCGGTTCCAGGGTGCCCACAATACGACATGGTCTTCTCCATCAAGACGGTCACTACTCCTGGCCGTTCGGCATATTCGTATTCGATTTGAGTGTTTTGCGGGACAACAATCGCGACATTCTCTACCAGAACGAGCGATGCACGATCATAGGCGGTCCCGTTCGTGACAAACGGGTCTGCCGAGCGGGCATGAACGACGGCCGTTAAAGCGTTTTTTGAATGCCAATCGGGCCCCGGTTGGATAATCGCCTCGGGAAACGCAATATGCACGCGATCAACATCCTCGGGAAGGGCGTTGATCGGATGCCGGATCGCGAATACCCAGTGGTCCCCCAGCACCCCTCGATGCCACGGCAAATTTGAATCTTCAAGTTCTATCCACCAGTGTTGCTCGATGATTTCAGGTTCTTCCCATTCTGGCCAATGGTCCGCGAGCCAATGGAATATCTCAACCCGCTGCCGCACGCGATGGACTTGCCATCCTAGCCAGAGACAAATCACCGTCACGACGATAAACATCGTTCGCAAACTGTATTGAAAGCGGCGGCGTTTTGACCGAACGGCGGGATTTGAAGTGGGAGTCATGGCCCCGGTTTTAGCAAATGCCGTTAAAAAACTCTCCCCGAATTGAAGGAAAATCAATCGATTCACGTTGAACTTGACTTGTCACCCGTTCCCTTTGCCGCCCGGCGGGGCTGTGTTACGATGCTGGGGACTCGTTCACATCATCTTACTCTCTCGTGAAACCCTCCGATGGCCGACGCCCTGTTGGAAACCATCGACCTGCAAAAACAGTACGGCTCGAACCGAGCCTTGAACGGCGTCAGCTTCCAAGTGCAGGAAGGCGAGATTTTCGGCCTACTCGGCCCGAACGGGGCGGGCAAAACGACCCTCCTCTCGATTGTCGCCTGTCTCTTGGAACCGACCGCCGGAGAGGCCCTCATCTTCGGCCGCCGCGTCGGAACTCGCGACCCGCTCGTGCGGCGTGACTTGGGCATCGTCCCACAAGAACTGGCGTTGTATGGTGAACTCTCCGCGCGGGAAAACTTGACTTTCTTCGGCAGTCTGTACGGTCTGTCGGGCACGCTCCTGTCGCAACGGGTGACCGAGTTGTTGGAAGCGGTAGGCTTGACCGAGCGGGCCAACGACCGGACCGAAACATTTTCCGGCGGCATGAAGCGGCGGCTCAATTTGGCGGCGGCTTTGGTCCATCGGCCAAAGTTGCTGCTGCTCGATGAGCCGACCGTCGGGGTCGATCCCCAATCGCGGCACCGCATTTTTGAAGAGATCAAACGGCTGAATCGCGAAGGGATGACGATCCTCTACACGAGCCATTATATGGAAGAGGTCGAATCGCTCTGTCGTAGGATCGGGATCATCGATCATGGCCGACTCGTCGCCTGCGACACGCTCAATGGTCTGTTGAAGAAGCTCGACGGAACGGTCCGGTTTCAAGTTCCGCACGTTACTGCGGCGTTGACCGAACGGCTGAGTGCGATTCCCGACGCGGAATTTTCGCGGAACGAAAAACACTTGGAGCTAAAATGTCGCGATGCGAATGCGACGTTGCTGCGGTTGATCGCCCTCCTCAATGAATTGCAAATTGAACTGATTAGCCTGGAACTCTTCAAACCGAATTTGGAACGAGTTTTTTTGGAATTAACCGGCACGGTGCGGGATTAAGAAGCGTCGCGTCCACGCGACGTTATTGCTTAGCGGTCGCGTCCACGTGACGTTTTACCGCTTAGCCGCCGCGTCC
>JAYUFG010000566.1:0-8323 GCA_043738845.1 Planctomycetaceae bacterium | reverse complement strand
CGACGATTCTTTACCGCCTTGTACCATTGACGCATCACGGGATCACGCTTCAATACGTGCAGCACCGCTTGGCCGAGCAGAAACCGCACGATCGCGCTCCCTTGTTTCGTGATCGAGCGGTAATCTCGCGCAGGGTACTACCGAGCCGCTGACCCGACTCGCCCGAGTTGCGACAACTGGGCGTGAGACCAAAAAAGTTTGCCAAGCTCGACGGCTTCGGGAAGCGGGAAATATCCCCGATCCGCGAGGCAATCGCTAAGCCGGAGTAACCGCTGAGTCCGGGCACGCTCGCCACAATCGAAAAGGAGGCCGACTATATTCGGATGGTTAAAGGGAATCAAGCCACGCTGCAAAAGGAACTTCAAGAGACGATTCTCCAAGCTCTTGGTAAGCAGAATCCCGACCTCCGTCGCTGCAATAAAATGGAACAGAACCGTAATCGTCGCGAGAATCGCGAAGTGACCGTGATGCCAGTCCCCAAGAATTCAGCGGTGTTCGCCCGCTGGCCTGGGGTTAAAACCATCGGCAGTAGTTATCGCACCCGTGAACTCCACGGGAAGCGGGAGTCGTCGATGGAAATGTTTATTTTGAGTCTGCCCTGTAAAGTTAGGATGATTGGTGCGCATCTCCGGGCACATTGGAGTATTGAGAATTCGCAACATCACATTCGGGATGTAACTTTTACCGAAGACGCGAGTCGAATTCGTAAGGGAAATGGTCCGGAAATTTCTTCAGTATTTCGTCGCCTCGCGTTAAACATTTTGCAACAGGACACTACCATCAAAGATAACATTCGCGGCAAACGCAAACGCTACGGCTGGAACGAACAGACATTGGAGCAGTTAATCGCCGGTTTTTCCGAGAAATAACGCTCGATTGCCCTGACCTGTTTGAAGTGTTTTTTCGCCTAAAGGCCTTGGGAACACGTTCGCGTTTTCACGGCTGCGCAATCGGAAAACGAACCCTTGAAATGAACCGGACTTTTGCGAACTTTGCGTGAGACTTTGTCGCTTTGCTGCGAGGGAAAAATCTCACGCAAAGGCGCAAAGCTCGCGAAGTGTCCAAAATACCAGTCGAATCGGCTCGGCCAATAATTGAAGTAGACGACGCGCCACTTTCAATTGCTAAACTCTTACAAATGCCGAACGATGCAAAACCTCCCTCCGCGCCTCCGTGTGCGACCTTTCGGACGCACCTCCTCCGAAAAGCGAACGGGCGAAACTCCATCGACGACATCCAGGCAGTAACTCATTCCGTCAGGGGTAAACATCGATCTCCGGAAGGGCCTGTTTCAAAGCCGCGATTCCCGCCGCTGTGGTCTGCGTGTCATGCAACGACAAGACGCGCAGACTGCCAACTTTCCGCAACGTTATAAGCCCGGTGTCGGAGACATTCGTGCCGTTGAGATGCAAGATACGCAGATTAGTAAGGCCGGTCAATTCTTGGACGCCCACGTCGGTGATCTTTGTTTTGCCAAGCTCCAGATGTTCGAGACTCGTGATCGCCGCGAGTGTTTTCAAACCTGCGTCAGTGATGGTTGTTTGCGACAACTCGATTCTTTTAAGGTGTTTCAGCGGCACTAAATGTTTAAGCCCTTGGTCGGAAATCTGCGTGTCCCAAATGTCGAGCGTTTCTAACTCGGGAAAGTTAGTTAGCACGCTCAAACCGTCGTCGGTGATCAGCGTATGCGAGAGGAAAATCTGACGCAGGTTGACGAGCGGTTTCAGTTCGTTTAACCCCGCGTTGGAGATTCGCGTGTGATCGAGAGCCAATCGCCGCAGTTGTTTCAGGCTGGCCAGTTTGGCAACGTCCCCGTCAGCGATCTTGGCACCCTTGAGGTCAACGCCAATGATCGGTTGATTGTGGGCCTTCTCATCGCGGGTCACACTGCCGCCGAAACTTTCCACGAATTGAACAACGTCCGACTCTGTCTCCGCAGAGAACGCGGTCGCAATTAGCAACAGCACACCGATTAGAAATCCAAAATAGCGTAGCACTGTGGGCATGTTAAATAGTCGAATGTTCACTTTGCACGGATTGAGTCGAGACCAGTCGTGACGTATCTCTCATCGACGGTCATTTGGAACTAGTGCTGCGTCACGGCTGAAACGAGGGACACCGCTGTCGTGTGCCACTGGCTCGGCCAGTGTTATTTTAGCGGTTTTTTTGGCGGTCCACACTGGCAGAGCCAGTGGCACACCATCCCTCAACTAAGCTGTGACAAAGCACCCGCAGAAAGGCAAAGTTTATTCTACTCCCCGCGAAACCGAAAGCGAAAGCGACCGTCGGGAGCGACGTCGCCGCTGGTGTGAAAATTGAGAATGTCGCCCGGCTGTTGGATGTTGTCGGCCCATTGAAAGTCGAGCGAAACCGACGTTTTGCTCTTGGAAAGTCCCAACGCTGCTCGCGGAATAGTCAGGTGCAGTTCGTTTCCCTCGACACGATACGTAACCGGTGCAACTTTTTTCCACTTCCAGCCCCCCTCATTCTTTTCCAACCAACTGTGGCCGTCGGCGTCGATGGTTCGATTGACGATGAAATCGAACCCTTCCCAGCCCGTCGCATGATCTTGATCGATGTCGATCATCAACCACATCCAATTCGGGTCGTGCGGCGAAGTCAATTTCTCTTGCGTGCGGCCATAGAAATAAACATTCTGATCATCACGGGCGACCTTGAAGGCGACGAGATCATTTCGACCCGTGTTGTTTTTGTAGTGTGTTCCCGAGATACCGTCGAAATCGCGCGGCGTGGTTTCACCAACATGATCTAAAAACTCTGGTTGCACGTCGTTCCATTGCGAAAAGGCTTGATCGTTTTGGATCGTTCTCGCGGCCGACGATTTTGGCAGTGGCGGTGCGCCCTTATATCGCCGTACATTCGTGACGAGTTGCCAATAGTAATTGTCGCCGTGACCACCCCGCATTGGCTCGATGTCGCGGCTGAATTCTTGATTGTACTGATCGACAAAATGGAACTTTCCGCCGGGTGCGGGAAACCTTCCGGCGATCCATTCATTCCAACCGGTCACGAGGACGAACGGCGGCTGGAGTTCCTCTGCCCGCTTCCATTGCTCTTGGACATTTTCGCCCCGATTCACCGTGTCGGGCGAAGCATCTTGTTTGCCGTCGTGAAAGGAACGACCGCGAGCGTTGCCGTCGCTCATGTTGGTGACTTTGCCATCACTTTGACGCATGTTTTGCGCGACCGAGACCACAACCTGTTCCGCCTTTTTCGGATCGTCGTGATAACCGTAAGGTTGCGGATAGGTCGCTTCCCAATGCCAAGCGTCCTTGGTGTTGATCATCTCAAAGGGCCAGTGGGCCTTGCGGAGCGTGAAAAATTCTTTGACTTCCGCACTCGCTTTAGTCGGATCGCAAAGGAGGAGAGGTTTGTCTTGCCATGTGAACCACAACTCGCGAAAGCGGCCCGGCTTGTACAGGTCTTGAAAAATTTTGTCGGCCGTTTCGCCCGCTTTGGTGTTGACCATGAACGCAATCTGCGGCGTGCGGCCACCCTCTTTGCGAACTTGTTGAAAAACTTCGCACAGTTTGTTGTAGGTGGCTGGATAGGTGTCAGCGTTGGTCGTGTCGAAGATCAGCATGTCGATGCCCGCATCGGCCAACTGATGGGCGTGACGACGCAAAATCCAGGGATCGGTACTTTGATAGTAGCCATACAGCGGCTCGTTCCAGTAGTGGGGAATTCCGAACGGTCCCCACAACGGCGAGTCGGTCTTTTGCAAAGCCTGTGGATCGCGGGCAAGAATTTTCGCGACGTCAAACGGCCCATCGGTCAGCGTGTTCTTCTCACGCTGATAATGCCACAAAAAATAGAACATGCCGACAAAGCGGTCGGGCTTGGTCGGGCCGACTTCTTCCGGCGTGGAGAGCTTACGATTCAGCCCATCGGTCGCTGGCCAGGGAACGCCCGGATTGCGGTGCTCGTTGACCCCTTGCGCATGGCTGGCGGATGACCATGAGAAAAAAAGAATGCCACCGAGAATAATTACAAAATATCGAACGAACAATATCCTCTCCCATGATAATCTGTACTCCCACACACTCTCCCTCTCCCTCTTCGTCTCCGTGCCCTCCGTGACTCCGTGGTGAATTTTTTATCGTCCTTCGGCGACGTTGCTCTTAACGCCGGGACCGGTGAGGAGCCGTGGTTCGTTCCTCGCCAAAGTCACAGGTCACGATCAATATCATACTCGCCAGCGTGGCCGCTGCCATCAGCCAATAGCCGGGGCCGAGGTACAGCGCACCCATCGTGACGAAGCCCATCAAAGCGAGGCAGGCGACAAAAAGCCGTTGGGCCAGGGGCTGGCTCGGTCGGCCCGCGCTAACCCGAACGAACAAGGCACTGGTCAAGCTCGACACCTGCACGACGCCAAGGAACCAGGCTAATAATAAGGCTTCCGCAGTGGACATGAGGTGGGTCTCCCGATTCCATTCGTTGTGGAGAGGTAGGTGGGGGCTTCGCAGAGGGTACGCGGGTTGTATTGCGGATACGCGGACTGCGAAATTCGGCTCCGTCCGAATTCGTCGCCGCAACAGTATGGCCAGAGGATGATCACAGCGAATCCCGCGCCAAATGGCTGCTCAGCCGAGGGGATCGGCCAGCGACGACGCCGAAGACCTTAACCGGCAATGGTTTCCGCAACAATAGCGACTTTGCGGAAACGATTCGGGCCAGACGTGAATCGTCGTTTTTGAACGGATTGGACGGATTGGATTGTAAACCGTTCTTAAAGCTGGGGAAAAAGAATGACGAATGCTGAAGCTCCAATGATCTATGAGGAATCAGAGCAGTTTGTTCACAGTTTGATATTTCACGTGTTTTTATGGAAAGAAACCGGGTTTCACACGGATTTGAGGCGTTTCACCATTTTGGTGGAACTTCACTAAAACAGGGAGGGTGTTTTCACTGTAATGGGGAATCGGCTCTATTTTGAGGTTTGGTGGGCTGGGCCAAATGGTGAATCTGCAATATTTTCGCAAGTTGTTATTCAGTAACTATTTGCGACGAATCGAGCGAACGTTCCGAGTTCCGGTTTTGCGGCTTATTCCGACTTTGGCGCACTGCTTGCATTGAATTGGTGATGTTGGGCAGCATAAATCACTTCACCGCACTGTTTTAGGAGTCAGCTAACCATGGGACCGGAATTTCGCTACAGCTCCTGCACCGCGATTGATGATGTCGGCCAAGAGCAAGAAGATGCTCGCCGCCACAACTCGGTTGATTACAGCCGCTTTCGCTTTTCCAATACACTGCGTCGCAAGCTGCGTGGCAAAACTTCCGCAGTCCCCGGCGGAATGCAAAACCGTCGCCGTAAGAAATTTACGTGGTAAGAAATTTGTTCGATAAGAAGCCCGTCGTCACCACCAACCACGACGGTTGTTTTGATTCCTTCGCGGAATCGAACGAGGGTGTCCGAGAAACGAATTGCCTATCGCGCTGACGTTGGCACAGTTCAATCTGTGCGGCCAATGCGTGGGGCGGTCATTCCCGGACACCCTCGGTTTTTTTCCACTGACCACGCTTCGCCACCTGCATTGGCTCGTTGGCTTCTTTAACAACCCTCGTGTTGTCGGTCAGCCGCGTAACGGACTTTTCGAAGTATCCGACTCATCCTAAAGCATAGGCATATTATCGCCTGCGGGGTAAAAGTCCGTGAATGGATTTACCATGCTACCTTTCGCAATTGCTAAAAAAGTTGTGACCGTTATTTATGCATCGGTCCTCAGCGGGCTTGGCTGTTTTTCAACATGGCCCGTTTGGAAATGATGTCGGACTCGACGGGAATTCCCGTTTGTTGAAACGCCAGTCCCAGCCAGCCATCTTGGCAGAAGGCTTCTTGGACTTTCATTTGGCCCGCTTTGACCCATTCTCCCGGCAGAGCGACATACCGCAGACGATAGATCGGCCGAAGTTGGTCGCCAAACGCGCGGCGCAAGCTGCGGCCAATGAGAAACACTTTATTATTCGACCAACCATTCGGAACGGTGATGCAATTGGAACTTAGTAGCTGCGCCGAACTTTTGGCCGTTTTATCCGGTTTCGCGTTGTCGTCCTTAGCGTCGTCGTCCGAGGACTTTTCCGCCACCTTGGCCGGAGTGACCTTTTGCGAAGGATCCTCTGGATCGGGATTGGCATTTACGTCCTTGAGTTCCATCACAAGATTGCCGTTATCAAATCCGAGATGATACAGCGCGGCAATTTGCCACTCGCCCGCAAACTCTCCATCAATCGTGACCGCCGCCAGATTAAACGTCACACGTACATCTCCGTTGCGAAACTTCACGTGGATCGGATTCTTCTCCGCGTGATACGTGTACTTCATTTCGCGTTCGATTTTTTTCGTCCCTTCTTGATCGCCACTGGCGTCCGTCGCACTCTTAGCCGGTTTGTCATTCGGCTCAGTGATAAAGACCGTTTGCATCCGCAACTTGTCCTGTTTAAGCTGTATTTGCTTCTGTTCAAAGGACAGATAGTGACGGGCCGCAATACTCTTTTGCATCGCGTACTCTTCGTCCTTTTCCTCCGCCGTCTGCTCGCGGAAAGTCTTGGGCACGCTGGCGGTTACTTCCCGTCCCGAAAGTCGCTTGGCCAAGAAATTATTGATTGTCGATTCGTGAATGCGGGTGGATAATGCGCCCGGATTGGCAAAGTTGCCGGGATCGTTCGGTGCGCCAGACTGATCTTCGGCGGCCTCGCGGGCAATGATCGTAAGCAGGTCGGAGGTCGGCGTCGCAAAGTTCAACTGCGATGGATACGTGTCGTGGGCTTCCAGATTCGTACGAAAGTCATTGTGCTGATATTGGGCGTTTAGCTTGGGAATTCGCTCGTTACCCTCTTGGTCCATCCGGGATTGCAGCCTTTGCTGGGCATGTTGCGAAGCGACCGCTTCGGACTCCCCCTTGCTCTGACCGATCCGCTTCCAGGCACCCCGTTCGATAATTCGTACAAAATGATTTCGATTGACGGTGAGACTGTTCACGCTCGAGTGGGTCGAAGCCTGAGCATGAGCGGGGAGACCAATCAGTCCGCTGCCGTCCATCTGGGCCTGCTTCGTTCCAGAGAGAGTCGTCACGCCCGTGCTGCAAATCGAGATCGGGTCATGGTGTCCGGTCGTCGTTGAATAGTTATTTCCAGTGAGGACCGTTTCAAAGGTGGCACGACTATAGTTGGGCACGAATCGCAATTGCGTATTCGCAACAGTACGTCCACTTCCGACGATGTGCGTGCCAAGAATGTCGTCCACAATCGGTTCGGTGCGGTCGATGTGTTGGCTCGTCGTGATGCCCGCCGCCACGACGGAATATGATGCCCCGACATAAAAATTCGGCCGACCGGGGGCGGGCGTGACCACCGATGGACCAAGTTGGCGAATGTATTTGGTCAAAGCGATTTCTAATCGGGCCATCGGGAGCGACTCCAGACCATCTTCATCGTGCCGAAAGTTGTCTCGAATTTCCGAAAGGGTCTTAATATCTGGCGAAAGGCCGGGTTGCAGTTGTTTCAGCAGTCCGTCGATTCCTAGATAGTCCCGCCACGCCTTGCCGTTCGGCCCATAACCGACGTACTGATCAAACCCGCCCAGTTCTCGCCGCACCGCCGCTTGAGCCGAGTACGCTGCCCCACTCATCGGTATGCTGATCGGTGTGGTTGAAATGGAACCGGAAACTGGCACGCTCACCGAAGCGAGCTTCACCTTTTCTGGACCGGAAATGGCGACGGCCAATTTGACGTCCGACGCAAGGCTAGGCTTCGTATCACTGCTGTCGCTTACGCATTTCTGAAGGGCTTGCCGAACTTGCTGAAAGGGAGCCAGTTCCAAACCGTTTTGGCTGCCGGAATACAGGGTCAAAATCGTTTGCAGCTTTTCACGATTGCCCATCGAAGGTTTGGCTAGTTCAGCCCGCAGTTCGTCCGAGTGGAGAAAAGTTCGCCAGTTTTGGCCGTTCTCGCCCAATCCGACAAATTGATCGAGACGGTCGAGAGCCAATTGCAATTCATTCGTCGGATTATTTTCAGCGAAAACAAAGCCAGGACCGCCAAGAAAGTTGGTCGTTCCGACCAACGCCACTGCCAAGAAAAAAGAACCGCGTGACATCCGAACGCTCCCAAGTGCAAGAAAAAGCGATATTACTCCCTTGTTACAAGTACGAATGTTAGTGCGTAACTCTTAAACATAAACCACCCAAGGGTAGTATCATAAGTCGGCACAATCGTCGTAAGTCTTTTGTTATCAATACATTAAATGCGATGATCGACTTGGTATCCTAGTCTGTTTTTTTTAAAAAATCTGCCTAGAACC
>JAYUFG010000565.1:0-8327 GCA_043738845.1 Planctomycetaceae bacterium | reverse complement strand
TTTAGGCCAAATAAACAGGGGTTTTGACGTGCGATTGCCCTGCACTTCGTACCCTTGCTTAGATTACCGCGACCTGAAACCCCAGCGGCTTCTTCGCTCGACCACTCATGCGCGATAGCGCGAGGTCGAGGTCGTCGCGTGTCGGTTGGGCGAAACCTTCATCATTCACTCGTCCGCTCAGGATCGCTTGTTGCATTGTTTGCATCGCCAGTTCCTTCAGTTGCGCGGCGGAAAAGCCGCAGGCGTGATGCGCTGCGAATGCGATTAGCGCGTCCTCGACGCCGCGTCGTCCCAAGTAATGAGCGAGAATGTCTCGCCGTCGTTCCTCGTTCGGTGCGGCGATGTGCAACACCGCGTCGAAGCGGCTCGGCCGATCCTTCAAGGCCGGTTCGATTGCGTCGAGATCATTCGTCGTCCCAATGACGATTATCCCGTCGTTTTTTTCCATACCGTCCATTTGAGCCAACATCTCGCCGAGCGTCGTGCCGCGTGGGTTTTCCTCGCGACAACTGGCGAAGAAATCAAGGTCCTCGAAAAATAAGATCGTTGGCCGAAGACGTCGGGCCAAACTGAAACACGCCCGTATTTGGTCCGGGTCACCAATGTCACCGGCGGTGGCGTAAATGAACGTCCAACCGCCGTGGTCGGCAAGTATTTTTCCGATCATGGTTTTGCCGTTTCCCGGCGGTCCGTAAAGGAGTAGCCCGCGCCGCTGTGGAATGCGGTTTTTCCGAAATAACCGTCGGTGAGCGAAGAACCCGACGGTTTGCCGCCGCAGTTCTTCGCGAATGTCCGGTTCCAGCATCACATCATCCCAAGTATGCCGCCGTTTTCTGGGCAGCAGGGTGGCGTCGGCCCGGATCGCCTGTCCTTGCAGGTAATGTTTATGTCGTCGCAGCCAATCGCGGATATGTTTGTCGATCATTTCGAGTTCCGCCATTTCGTCGAGGTGCGCGAATAGCACGACCGAAAATCGACGTGGAATGCTCTCCACGAGATCACACCAAATGACCCGGTGGTTTCCGTTCGGCAGTCGATAACAAAGAGTGCCGTCGATCAGGTGCTTGCGTGAGCAACCGGGAGCCATTTTGAACCGCGTGAATGTCGGGGTATTGGGAAGTTTCCCAAACCCGCTCCCGCCACGTTCCCCGACAAGTTTCCAATCGGGAAAGCACGCCCGAATGGCCCGGTGAAACATCGGCACGTCATAATAGGAATACAACTGTGAAATCGACGCGAGTTCCGAGTTGGGAACTTGAAAGAATTCGTTGAGTGCCCCTGCGAGCGGAGTGTCGCCGTAATTCAAGCGATATTCGCGATGCTCCGCCAGCGTCGCCTCGGCGAATGGTCGCGAACCCATCGAGTTTTCAGTTTCTAGCATTGGTCACCTCCTGGGAGTTGGTTGTCTGCTCTATACTATTCGCAGGACCGGCTGACACCGGTGGGTCAGGCATAGAAATAAATCTTGGAATTGACCCGCAGATGTCAGTGTCGAGATGTTATTGTTTGGGAATGACGAAAGACAGCAAGCACTCGATAACGGTTCGACCATGACGGACAAACGCAAGACCAATCCCCAACGTCCCGACACCGATCGTCGCCTGCGGCAGGCTAATCGCCACTCGCGAACGGTCAATCTGTTGCAATTGCTGCTATCGCGGGGGCGATACACGATGAAGGACTTGGCTGCGGAATTGCAATGCACCGAGCGGACCGTGTATCGGGACTTGACAGTTCTCGCGTTGGCTGGTGTCCCCTGGTATCACGAAAAGGAACGGAACTGTTATCGAGTGCGGCCCGATTATCAGTTCCCGGTCTTGATACCCAGCGATGACGAACTGCTGGGGCAGGCACTTTCGTCGGCGATTGCCAAGTCGCCCGGCTTGGATGTATCGCCAGGCGCGCGGACTGTCACGCAGCGATTGGCGGCCAAGTCCACCACGGAACGGGCGAAGTTGTTGTCGGACGCCGAACAGTTGGTGAGCGCGCTGAATCTAAAACTCGTCGATCACCGCCGTTGCAGCGAAATGATTCGGACGATTCAATGGAGCCTTGTGCAAGGGAAGCAACTGGCTGGCCAATACGCCAGCCCCTATCAGGATCAGCCGAGCAAGGTCACGCTGCATCCGATCCGACTATGCTTGGCCCAACAGGCGTGGTACTTGATCGCGCAACCGGTCGATAAGGCCGAATTGCGGACGTATCGTGTCGCCCGCTTCAAGTCGCTGCGAATGTTGGACGTGCCCGCGAAGGTTCCGGCCGAGTTTGATTTGGACGCCTATTTTGGCAATGCGTGGGGCGTGTTTCGCGGCGGTGGATCGTACGATGTAGAGATTCTGTTCAACGCCGATTCCGCGTCGCTCGTCACCGAAACAGTCTGGCACAAGACGCAAGCCGTCAATCAACACAAAGATGGCAGTGCGACCATGACCTTCACCGTGGATGGGTTGGACGAAATCGTCTGGTGGATATTGGGTTGGTCGGCAACCGCGAAGATCATCAAGCCGGAAAAGCTACGGCAAATGGTGATCGACGAATTGAAGGCCGGAATTCAGCGGCAGGAATCGTGACGTTGGAGCATACATCCCGGCCTCGGTTGTTTGTGGGGCACCGCATCGTCCCACCACGGCACTCACCAGATGGCCATTCGCAATTACTAAAATGATTGCGACCGTTAATTGATGCGTCAGCCCGTAGCTACAGCGTCTTTTCGAACTCGATGTACTCGCGGCCATCGACGATTTTCTCCAGGGCTTCGCGATAGCCGAGGCGGCGATAGAATGCGCGGGCGGCGGTTTGAATTGCCTGCGTTTGTAAATGAACGGTGTGGTAACCGAGTTGTCGGGCGTGGCCTTCGAGATGATTGATAATCCGGCGACCGAGACCTTGTCGCTGAAAGTCGGGATGAACGCGCACGCGGCGAATTTCACATCGGCCCGGGCCAGTGCGGCGGAGGGCTCCCATCACGACGATTTTCGCGAGCAAATCTGGTGGGTTATCGGTCGCGGGTACGGCGGCAGGAAATTCACCGACCAGAAAATCGCCGTAGGGATTGCAGTACTCTTTTTCGATATTGCGAAGGTCATCGTCCCACGGGCCTTCGCCTTTGTAGGCCCCGACCTGCTTCATTGGCAGGATGTGCAACTCCATGACCTGGGCCTGATCGTCGGGGCGGAAGCGACGAATTTTCAACGAGTCGGGCATGGATGGAGAATCGGAGAAGTTGCATGGCGCGGCGAACCGTCCATAGGGAATTTCGGAAAATTGTTCGTACTGAATTCTTAAGGAACGTTACGGGCGAACGGTTAACGTCAGTCCCCTACTGAAAAATAGGTCAAAAACCGGGAAATTCAACGAAACTTTCCTTCTTTCCCCGCGTTTAATTTTACAGGAAAAACCGACGGGCCGCGATGGGCACGCTAGCTTGGATGGGCGGGAAGCCGTAAACTGGGTTTGCACTGCGTTTCACGTAAAGGATGCCAAGAGTTTGGCGTTTTTACGTGGATTGCGGTTTGCCCCCTGCGACCGTTGAGACTTTTGCCCACGGGTTTCCTTTGACTGTTAGCGAGTCATCACTCCTGCCGAATGTGCTGCACGACCCCGACGTGCGGCTGATGCTAGAGGTGCGCGAGGACAACGCCGCCGCATTTGAAGAGTTGATGTTGCGATATCAGAACCGGTTGGTGACGGTGTTGGAACACCTCGTCGGCAAGCGGGACTTGGCAGAGGATTTGGCCCAGGAAACGTTTTTGCGGATTTATCGTGCCCGTAAGACGTACACGCCCGATGCCAAGTTTTCGACCTGGATGTATACGATTGCGAACAATGTGGCGTCGAACGCGCTGCGGAGTTTATCGCGGCGGAAAGAGGTCAACCTGAGCAGCCGCGTGGAAGACTCGCAAGGCGTTCCGCAGTTGGAGCAAATGGCGTTGGCGGCGAGCGGGCAGATGCCGACAAGACAGTTGGACAAGGCCGAATTACGGGACGTAATTCGGGTGGCACTCGACACGCTCAACGAGCGACAGCGAATGGCCGTGCTACTTAGTAAGTTTGAGGATATGAGTTATCAAGATATTGGCGATGCAATGGACATGACGCCGCAGGCGGTGAAGTCACTCTTGTCGCGGGCGAGGGTCAGTTTGCGAGAAGTCATTGAGCCTTATCTCAAACGGGGCGAACGCCGTAAGGGATAAAAGAAACAAAAGCCTAAATCAAGATGATAATTTTTGTGACTATTCCGCCGTTTGAAATGTGGTAGGGCTACTGACCCGGTGTATTCGCCTGAAAGGCGACAATTTTTCAACCCAGGGCAACGCCCTGGGGAAACCAAGTGTAATGGTCGATCGATCCCTGAAAGGGCGAAATACGATTTATTTTGCCCCGTTGGGGCGTTGATATTCGTGGTGGTTGCGTTACCCAGGGCGTTGCCCTGGGTTGAATAATCTCAGCCCTTCGGGCTATTTTGCAGTCGGCATTTTACCTCACTTCAAACGGCGAAACAGTTACACAAATTCCACCCTTTCCATGTCCGAACTTAATCCACAACCGAACGACGATCTGCACGAGCAACTCGTGTCGTATCTCGATGGCGAACTAAGCATCGAGCAAAGTCGTCGGATCGAGGAACGTCTGTCAACGGACGACACGGCGCGGGACGAGTTGCGGCGGTTGGAAAAAGTGTGGGACGTACTCGACGGGCTGCCACGGTCGCAAGTCAATGAGACCTTCGCCCGAACAACGGTGGAAATGGTCGCGCTGGCGGCGGAAAAGGACTTGAAACAAGAGCACGCCGCGCGACCCCGTCGTCAAATACAAACGTGGCTGGCGGCGAGCGTGGCCGTGTTGCTGGCGGGGGTGGTGGGCTTCGCGGGAGCGGCCTTATTCTTTCCCGATCGCAATGGGGCTTTGCTCCGTGATTTGCCGGTCATTGAAAACTTCGAGATGTTGCAGAAGGCTGAAAACGTTGCCTTTCTAAAACGGCTGGCGGAAGAAGGGGCGTTTCTCAGCGAGTCGGACCTCAACGGAACGGCCTCGGTCGCTGCGGCCGACACCGCGATTGAAACAAAAATTCCCGCCGCGATGGATGGAAGACGGAGTTGGGTCGAACAATTGGGGGAGTCCGACCGCGATCATTTGCAGCGGATGCAGGACCGCTTTGCCGTGCTGTCGCCCGAGGAACAAAACCGCTTACGTGAATTGCAAGGACAGCTTGAATCGTCGGCCGAGTTGCGTCGGGTGCTGCATCATTATTACGAATGGCTCAAGAATTTGGACCCGGCCCAACGGGCCGATGTGCTGGCACTCGGTTCGGACAAGCGGATCGACGGAATTCGGAAGTTGAAAGAACAACAGGCGGCCCAATCGCTTCGCAATGTGGCGTCGAATTCTCGCTTCAAGAATGAAGACTGGAAGAAAATGTCAGCCTGGTTTGACTTGGTCGTCCAATCGCGAGAAGCACAATTGCTCAAGGACATGACGTCGGAGCAACGACAAAGGGTTGAGGAACTTCCGCAGTCGGCGCGGCGCGGGGCGTTGATGTTCACCGCTCTTGGCCGTTGGAATGGGACGATTCCGGGAGCCATGCCGCCGATTGAAATGAGCGAGATCGAAAAATTGCTCGCGGAACTTTCGCCCGACGCCCAGGCCCAACTCAATAGTTCGCCGAACAAACCGCAGGCTGTCTTAGAAATGGCCCGCCATGCGACCCGCTCTCGGTTTTTTCAAGGTCGCTGGGGCCAACCGGGGCAGCCGATCAATTTAGATGAGGTAGGCCGGATGATGGCTGGATTGCCGGTTGACGAGCAAGAAAAACTTCGCAAACTGCCCCCCGACGAAATGCAGCGGGAACTCCGCAAACAGTATTACGACCGGTTGATGGTTGGCTTGCCTACCGAAGAACAGGAACGACTTCGCAAACTTCCACCGGAGGAAATGCAGCGGGAGCTTCGCAAAATTTTCCCGCAAAAGCGACGGCCCGGCGACGGACCTCCGCCATTTAAGTTTGGTGAGCGACCCAATGGTGATCCGCCTGACGCTCCACCCGGTTCGGATGTTTCGCCACCCAACGACGGCCGACCACCGCGAGATCGTTCCAACAACGGCCCACGCGGAGATCGGCTTCCGCAGAATCGCCCTCCGCCGGGAACGCCACCGGTCGAGCCGAAAGAAAATTCGCCGAAAGAAAATTAACTGCCGCCCGCCGATGCACCTGTCAAATCGTGACGATTGGGTGTTCGTGACGATTGGGTGTAACAAAGGTGGCCGAACAAACTATCGCAGGGGGCGAACTTCTACGATTTCGCCGATGCAATAGTCCCGGTCGCCGGAAGGAAAACATACGAGCGCGTTGGCCGAAGTCAGCGTGCGGAGATCGGCCGAACCGTGCCAACGAAGCGGCGTGACGAGATTTGCCCCTTGGCCGAATGGTTCGTGATGCAATTCTAATTGCGCCGGATGGAATGTTGGCCGGTCGCCTCGGTGTTGAAATGGTGCAGTCAGTTGTGCCGATACAGTTGTCGCGCCGAACGAAGGTGTTTGCGACGACACCTTGCCCGACATTTGCTCGATCGCCGGCCGCACGAAAAGCTCGAAGCAGACGAGACTACTGACCGGATTGCCGGGCAGGCCAAAGACCAACTGTTCGCGGTTACTGGGTGGTTCACAAAGTCGCGTTCCGAACCAGATCGGTTTGCCCGGCTTGAGTTTGACCTTGTGAAAAACTTCGACTACGTTCAGTTGTTTCAGCACATCAGGAGCAAGGTCCAAATCGCCTGCCGAAACTCCGCCCGACAGCACCAATATGTCGGCCGATTGTAAGCCGAGCGAGATGAGACGTTGCAAATCCTCTTTTTCATCACGGGCGATTCCCAATTCGACTGGAGTGGCATTGGTCCGCTCGACCGCTGCCAGTAGCAATGGCCCGTTGCTATTGCGAATTTGGCCGGGGCCGGGAACTTGATCGCAGGGGACGAGTTCATTTCCGGTCGAAAGAACGGCGACTTTGACGCGTGGAACGACCAAGACCTGTGACCGACCGACTTCGGCGAGCAGACCAATTTCGCAGGGGCGAACTTCAGCGGACGATTTTAGGACCACATCGCCCCGTCTTATGCTCGTCGCGCGGCGGAGGATGTTTTGGCCCGAGCGATTGGGCGGTTCGAGAATTCGGACTTGGTCGCCGAACGTCTCGGTTTTTTCGACCATAACGACGGCGTCGGCTCCGTCGGGTATCGGGGCACCGGTCATGATTCGCGAGGTCGTGCCGAGCGTGAGTTTGTGATGCGGAACGTCGCCCGCCATGATCTCTTCGATGATTTTGAGCATGGTCGATTCCGCCGGGCTGCCGGTGAAGTCGGCTAGTTGCACGGCGTAACCATCGACCATCGACTTGTCATGCGGAGGCGAATCGACATCGCTGACGATTTCTTCGGCAAGGATTCGGCGGTGTGCATCGCGCAGGACGACGGTGACCGGCGACAGGGGCCGCGCTCGTTCCAGAATCAGAAGTAGTGCTTCAGGAACAGAGGGCATGAGGAAGTGTGTTTTAGGCTCGGCGCGAGGAAAGCACGCGAGGCATCCTGCCGCGTATTCAATCCCGCCATAAAATGGAAGTGCCAAGATGCCGCTTGTACTTTGGGAAATGTCATTCCTTCTTTGCGGCCGGTGCGGAACCAACCGTCTTGCCCGCAGTTTTCATCTTCGCATCGAATAGTTCGCGAGCTTTGGTCCACATGCCACCGGTCATGGGAATGCCGCAGCCTCCTTTGCCTTTACAATCATTCGCGCCGGGCGTCTCGCCGCAGCCTCCTTGTCCCTTGCAATCGTTCTGTCCGCCGCAGCCGTGTTTCTTGATCGTTGCACACTCGCCTTGTCCGGCGCAGGCATTATTCTTTCCGATTCCTTGGCTCTTGCAGGCATTCAGTCCGCGACAGGCGTGCGTTTCGGCGGCGGCGGCTTGGCCCGAGTTTCCACCAGAGCAGCCGAGGGTTGCGCCGCTGAGCATTCCGCCGAGTGCAGCGGCCGTCAATTTGTTGAAGTCACGTCGATTGAAAGGAGTTGGTTCCATGAGAGTTCCTGTCGTCGTTTGTGGGTCGCGAAACGAATGAGCGTTCGGAAAACGTATCCTACCCGGCGGACGACGCTTCCGACAGTTGGCAAATGGCAAATCCTAATCAAAAACCGCTGAACTCCCAGCGCAAGGGTGTGGCAATTTCGACTGGCGCGATCTACGGGATTTGGGCAATCTGATAAATGTTCCCGACACGGGAGGTTATCACGATGACGATGAATCAAGGAGCGAGCCCTGTCTGCGCCGAAAGTTGCGCCCG